>NZ_JBNLYC010000100.1:0-16375 GCF_050172015.1 Bacillus sp. GMa5/1
TACTAGGAGAAATTGCAACATTTGAAGAATTTAAGGAGAGTAAGTGTGAAGTAGTCGTATTAGTAGCGGATGGTGAGTATATACAAATTTATGCGAAAAACCAAGAAGAGATTGAAATGATGTATGAAAACGCAGTGAATCAAGGATTTTATGTAGAATATATTACAGATGAAAATGATGGAAGGACTCGTTTGTCAGTATGGTAGCAATTTGAAAGGGGAAAGGCAATATGGAGAGCAATATAAGTAAAGAATATGCAATTCGAATTGCTACTGAAAATGAAAGTGATAGTATTATCCTTTTATTAAAAGAAGTAGCACAATGGCTACAATATAAAGAAGTGGATCAGTGGCAGTATCTTTTAGGAGAGGAAGCTACGGCTGAAATACTAGAATGTATAAGAGAGAAATATACGTATATTGTTATGAAAGAAGATGAAATAGTTGGTACGATTACAGTTTCTCCTAAACAAAATGAATGGGATGAACATATTTTTGGTAAAGAGGAAGTTTCTAATTCATTATATATTCATAGATTTGCGGTGAAACGGAAGTATAAGGGGAACGGAATTGGAGAATGGATTTTACAGTGGATAGAAGAGAATGTGCAACATGACAAAGAGTATTTGAAGTTAGATTGCGTGGGGCATAATCGTACGTTAAATGATTTTTATAAGAAAAATGGTTTTGAATATGTTGGAAGTACGGATGGGCTTAGTAAGTTTCAAAAGAAAAGGAGAATGTGAATGCATCCAATTAACGTAAGTTTAGTTGAAAAGTTAATACAGGAACAGTTTCCCGAATGGGCCCATTTAGAAGTGAAACCTGTAAAGTTTAGTGGGCATGATAATAGGACGTTTCACTTAGGGTATGAGATGAGTGTAAGATTGCCAAGTGATGCGGCATATGCACCGCAAGTAGAGAAAGAAAATAGTTGGCTTCCTATATTAAGTAAGGGGCTTTCTTTACCGATTTCTACCCCACTTGCGAAAGGAAATCCGTCTGAAGCGTATCCATTGCCTTGGTCTATTAATAAGTGGATAGAGGGAGAAACAGTTACGAAACAAAACGTTCGGGATTTAAATGAATTTGCGGCGGACTTAGGATCTTTTTTAGTAGAATTGCAATCTATCAATGCGAGTAACGGACCTTTAGCTGGAACACATAATTTTTACCGAGGCGGACTTATATCTGTATATGATGAAGAGGCGAGAGTTGCTATTGAAAATAATAAGGATGTTTTTGACGAGGCATTATTAAAGCACCTTTGGAATGTAGCACTTAGTTCAACATGGGACCGTAAGCCAGTTTGGATTCATGGAGATGTAGCACCGGGGAATTTACTCGTTAAAGAGGGAAAACTTTGTGCTGTAATTGATTTTGGTATTTTAGGTGTAGGAGATCCTGCTTGTGATGCGGCGATGGCGTGGACGTTTTTTGATGAAAATAGTAGAAATGTATTTAATGAAGTATTACGCATGGATGAAGAAACGTGGAATAGAGCAAGAGGATGGGCACTTTGGAAGGCGTTAATTACATATGATACGAATAGGGATAGTAATGAAAAAGTAGCAGAAGAATCGTATCGTATCATTCAAGTGATTGTGGATGATTATGAGAGGGAATAGAAAAGCCTATTTTAAAATAGGCTTTTTCATATGATTAAATAGTAGAAATGGAAAGAAGGAATATAACATAATTATACAGAATATTTAGATAATAGGAGGTGTCGAATTTTGAGTGAAATTGAATTAAAGAGTAATGTAATTAAGACAGGGCGAGAGAAGGGGATTATTCTTCGGTTTATACTTGCTAGTCTCGTTGGAGTGTTTATGTTTTTCGTTCCTGTTACGATAAACGGTGCATCGTCTATTATGATTGATCATATCGTATCGTGGATTAGGGCTTCGGTTCCAGGCGTAGTACCTTATTATGCATTGTTCGTTATGGCGATTGGTGCGATTTATCCATTTTATACGAAGAAATGGAATGCATCTATCGTAGACATTTGTTTTTCTATTTTAAAAGTAGTTGGCGTTGTATTTGGCATATTATATTGTTTAAAAGTAGGACCAGCTTGGTTCTTTGCGCCAGATGTTGGACCGTTTTTGTATGAGAAGCTAGTCATATCAGTAAGTTTGCTCGTTCCAATTGGCTCGGCGTTTTTAGCGTTATTAGTCGGATATGGATTGCTTGAATTTATCGGTACATTTTGTCGGCCGATTATGAGGCCATTATGGAATACGCCGGGGAGATCGGCAATCGACGCAGTTGCGTCCTTCGTTGGAAGTTATTCGCTTGCTCTCCTTATTACGAATCGCGTGTATAAAGAAGGAAAGTATACGACAAAAGAAGCGGCGATTATCGCTACAGGATTTTCTACAGTATCCGCTACATTTATGATCATCATCGCAAAAACATTAGATATTATGCATTTATGGAATGTTTATTTTTGGACTACACTTGTTGTAACATTCATCGTGACTGCTATCACCGTAAGAATCCCGCCCCTCAGTAGAAAACCAGATACATATGTAACAGAAGAAGGGTTCCCAGAGCCTGTTTATAAAGAGAAAATGTTAGGACGTGCTTGGGAAGATGCGTTAGAAGTATCAAAGTCTGCACCGAGCATTATGAAAAATATTGCATTAAATTTAAAAGACGGATTTATTATGACAATGGGAATTTTACCATCCATTATGTCAGTAGGATTAATTGGTATCGTCTTAGCGAAGTTTACGCCAATATTTGATTGGATCAGTTATATTTTCTATCCGTTTACATGGCTATTACAATTACCAGAAGCAGACTTAGCCGCTAAAGCCGCATCAGTTGGTATTGCAGAAATGTTTTTACCGTCATTATTAGTAGTAAGTGCACCAATTGTGACAAAGTTTGTTATTGCAGTTGTTTCCGTATCATCTATTTTGTTTTTCTCCGCTTCCATTCCTTGTATATTATCAACAGATATTCCATTAAAAGTATCTGAACTTATTATTTTATATGTGCAGAGAACGATTTTAACGTTACTTATTATTACGCCGATTGCTTATTTATTGCTTTGAAGTTTTAATAAGATAAAGTTAAACAAAAGAAGCCGTCTGTAAAAAGAGGGCTTTTTTTGTTTGAAAGCGGGATATTCTTATTTATTTTTCGTATACGACGTAACGCTTCTTAAGAAGATTCCTAGTCCCGCAAAAAAGAACCCTAAGCATAATAAGCTGCCTGGCGTTCCCCAAGTAATTTGATCTAGCATTTTTTATCCCCTCCCGTTTATCATTATATAGAATTTATTGGAAATTATCAAAAAATTATTTTTTAAGGGTTACTGATGGGTCTTCCTACCTTATACGAGAAGAATATATTTGAAAAGAATTCTTTTTGTTATATTTTTTTATTCTTATAATACGTTTTTGATTCTTATGATATAGTAACAGCAAAGGGGGCTTAAAAATGGAAATTATTCACGAAAGAGCAAAGTTGCGGTTAATGGATAATACTGATGTCGAAACTTTGTTTTCGATTGTAGAAGGAAATCGGGATATTTGGGCGTATTTAATCTCTAAAATGGATAGTGTGCAAGATATGCAACAATACGTTCAAAAAGCGATAAAGGGCTACGGAAGAGGTAATCAAATACCTTTCGTAACCGTAGATCAACAGTCGAATAAGATTGTAGGAAGTACACGTTTATATAATATTTCAGTAGAAGATAAGACAGTTGAGTTAGGGCAAACGTGGTATCATCCGAGTGTACAACGTACGAGTATAAATACAGAGTGTAAGTATATGCTTCTTCAGTATGCTTTTGAAAAACTGCATATGCTTAGGGTACAAATTAAGACGGATGCAAGAAATGAAAAAGCACAACGAGCAATTGAAAGATTAGGCGCATTAAAAGAAGGTGTGCTTAGAAATGAAAGAAAATTACCGAATGGTTATGTGAGAGATGCGGTGGTGTACAGTATTATCTCGAGTGAATGGCCAGGCGTAAAAGAACAATTGTTAGAAAAATTAGAGTTGTATAAAGAAAAGTTATAATTCGTGTTTTGAAAGGTATATTGTTCGTGAGACATGAAAAATATACCTTTTTTCTTACAAAATGCTACTTTATTTTAATTCCTTTTGTTTCATCGTTCCCTTCTGAGAAAAAATTCGTTACAATGTAGTTGTATGGTAATAAACTTATGAATTTAAAAAATGTAATGAAAACCGCAAATGAAAATGAATTGATAATCCTCAATTTTAAATGAAAACCCTTTTATACATAAATAACAAGTAAAGTTCCTTCTTTTAAATAAACTCAAACAAAACGATTTGATATAAATGTTTTTTATAGAAGTATGGATGATGTACGGAGGCAATTACAAATGAAAGAAAATAAGAAGAGTAAGAAAAGACGAATCTTTCAAGTATTTTTACTAATGATTTGTTCTGCTATTTTATATGTAAGTTATGCAGCTTACGATATTTGGAGTTATCGTTTTAAAGCAAATGATGACGTGAAAACGGATGCTGGTATCGTACTAGGAGCAGCTTCATGGAACGGAAAACCATCTCCTGTATTTAAAGAAAGAATTAATCATGCGATTTCTTTATATAAGAACGGAAATATTAAAAAGATTATTTTTACAGGTGGTACAAAGTTCGAGGCAGAACTTGAGGAAGCACGTACTGCAAGAGTATATGCAATGAAACAAGGTGTAAAAGAGGAAGATATTTTAATTGAAACTAAATCCCTTTTCACTGAAGAAAATTTAAAAAATGCGAAGCAAGTTGGAATAGAGAACGGAATACGCACATACACGATTGTAAGTGATCCACTTCATATGAAACGCGCAATGAGAATTGCAAAACATATTAATATTGAAGCGTATGCTTCACCAACGCCGACATCAGCATATAAAACGTTAGACACAGAAATTCCATTCTTTTTTAAAGAATTATTCTCGTATATTGGATATGTAACCTCTTTGCCATTAAAGGCATTGAAGGGAGATTAACATAAGAAAAGAACCTATCCTTAAATAGGAACTTTTCTTATTAGTCAAAAACATTGTATTTTTATCGGAATAGTGAAACAATAGAGAGGTAGCTTCATATAATCATAATGAAAAAGTGAGCGGTTGATGAATCGAACATAAAGGAGATTATAGTATGGCACTCTCATTTGTTGAAACAGAAGAACAATCTTTCATTATTGCACAAATAAATAAATTGATTCCGAAGTTCATGGAAAGGGAGCATCAGCTAAGTGAATTGGGATCATTTCCGTATGAAAATATAAATGATTTGAAAGATATCGGATATACGAAATTAACGTTACCGAAGGAATTTGGTGGTAGTGCGATTTCTTTATATGACTTTGTTTTATTTCAAGAGAAAATCGCGGAAGGCTGCGGAGCTACTGCATTATCGATTGGCTGGCATCTTGGCATTGTGAAAGAGCTAGCGGAAAATCGCTCTTGGAATGATGAGATGTTCAAATGGTTTTGCGAAGAAGTACGTAATGGTGCGCTCTTTAACAGGGCAGCAACAGAACCGAAAACAGGGAGTCCGACGCGTGGCGGCAAACCAGAAACAATAGCGGTTCAACAAGGCGAGAAGTGGGTTATAAATGGAAGAAAAACTTTTACAACGATGGCACCAGTACTTGATTATTTTATTATTTCAGCAAGTATGGAAGGCCAAGAAGAAGTTGGTGAGTTTGTTATTCCAAGAAATACACTCGGTGTATCTATTGAAGAAACGTGGGATAGCGTTGCAATGCGAGGGACTGCTAGCCACGACCTTGTCTTACAAAATGTAGAGATAGAAAGTCGCTTTTTTACAGATATAAAAGGCGGGAAAGTAAAACAAAAGGGTGTTGGCTGGTTGCTACATATACCAGCATGTTATTTAGGAATTGCACAATCAGCAAGAAATTATGCAGTTCAATTTGCGGAATCATACAAGCCAAACAGTTTAAACCATTCTATTAGTTTATTGCCGAATGTTAGAAGATTAGTTGGAGAATTAGAACTCGAGCTTATGCAAGCTCGCGTCTTTTTATATCAAATTGCGAAAAAGTACGATGAGGCAGAAGATAAACTATCACTGCAAGTAGAATTAGCAGCCGTGAAATATGCTGTAACAAATGCGGCGATATCTATAGTGGATAAATCGATGCGCATCGTAGGAGCAAAAAGTTTATCAGAAAAAAATCCGCTCCATCGTTACTATTTAAACGTCAGAGCAGGACTGCATAATCCACCGATGGATGATGCAACATTGTCTATGCTGGCGGATGCGGCGTTTCGGTCGTAGTTTTTAAAGCTTACATTTTATTGTTTATGGATATTATAGTTGTTTTGAAAGCACGGGTTTGATTAGTAATCAAACCCGTGCTTTTTATGTGTATGAAGTACTTAGTTGAGATGTAGGTTTTTAATATAAATGATTATCATGGTTTTGTGATTGTTTCTTGCTGAAAAATTCTTATTGTAATGCCAGTTTGGAGGCTGTATAAACATTTTTCGTATTTAATCCCAAATTAATGGTCTTTCTAAGTTTACCGTTCGTAAATATTGTAAAAATTGACCTGCATGGACCGCATCATGATAGGCAATTCGTAATAGCATATCGCCTAAATATCGTTGATAGCCAACATCGCTTCTATCAATAAGTCTTGAATCTAGCTCGGCTATGCTTATCGATTGAATATATTCTATGAAGTCAGTAAAGTATGATTGTGCCAATTCAATTTCTTTTTTTACACAAGTAATCGGCTCGTCATCATACGGGATACGTATGTCGTTTATTGAACCGTTGCTTTTTATAATCATATGGTAGTAAAAAGTTGAACTCCATACATGACGAATCATCTCACCAAAAGACATAGCCTCAGGATCAGGCTTCCAATTAAGAAAATTATTAGGAAGAGAATTCCATAATTTTTCTGAGCGCCTTCTCGTTTCTTTCAAATTTAATATACTAAGATCAATTGCATTCATAATACATTCTCCTTTACTATTAAACTTAAAATAATTGTATCAATTTAATAGTTAGGGTATCATCGAAATATGAATGTATATCCGAATATCTCATATATAGCTAAACTAATTGCTGAACCTACAAGAGCAATCATATTAGATTGTCTAATGAATAATCAGGCACTACCTGCTAGTGAATTGGCTTATATGGCAAAAGTGTCACATCCAACAATTAGTTCGCATCTTTCTAAATTAGTAGAAGGGAATTTACTTACAGTTGAACAACATGGTAGACATCGTTACTATCGACTTGCTAATCAAGAAGTTGCAGAAGTGCTTGAAAAGTTAGGGACAATTGCACCAACAGTTCAAGTTCGCTCTTTAAAACAATCAAGCCAACTAAAACAAATTCGTTATGCTCGAACTTGTTATGATCATCTTGCAGGCAAACTCGGTGTAGAGATAACTGAAAAATTACTAGATAGGCAATTTATAATTTTAGAGGATGGAGAATACATTGTAACGGAACAAGGTAAGCAATGGTTTCTGAATTTTGGAATAAATGTTGATGAGGCAGATACAAAAAGGAGGGTATTTGCAAAACCTTGCCTTGATTGGAGTGAACGACGCTACCATATTGCCGGTTGGTTAGGATCTGCAATAGCAAAACTATTTTTTGAACAGGAATGGATTACAAAAACGGATAAGAACCGAGCTGTCTATCTTACAAAGAAAGGTGTAAAGTTATTGGAAGATCAATTAGGCATTGATATGAAAACTGAGGAAAGAAAAGCTTGAAATTAGAAAAGTCCGTCAAAATGACGGGTTTTTTCATTATGGTAGGAGTGTACATGAATAATAGGATGTTACCAATAATTGTTGCCAATAAAAAAATCTTTCTTTTCATTCTTCTTTTTTAAGTTTTAAAGGAGAAAGCTAGGCTTCTTATTTTTACTAATGTTATAATAAGAAAAAAGCACGAAAAGAGGTCATCTCATGCTAGAGGTTATTGCAACATGTTTAGAAGATGTAAAACGAATTGAAAGCGCTGGCGGGAAGCGGATTGAATTAATTTCATCTTATACAGAAGGTGGTTTAACACCGAGTTATGCTTTTATAAAAAAAGCGGTAGAAGCGGTAAGTATACCAATTCATGTTATGATTCGTCCGCATGCGAAGTCTTTTACATATACGGAAGAAGAAATTGAAATGATGAAAGAAGATATTATAGTTGCACAGAAGTTAGGAGCAGCTGGTGTAGTATTAGGCGTATTAAATGAACGAAATGAAGTGGATGAAGAGAAATTAGCGGACTTACTATCTGTTGTAGATGGAATAAATGTAACGTACCACCGTGCGATAGATGATATAGAAAATCCAGTAGAAGCGATGAGAACTTTAAAGAAGTTTCATAAAGTGACTCACGTTTTAACTTCAGGTGGACAAGGAAATATAGTAGAGAATATTCCGGTGCTTACAGAAATGCAAAAGGTAAGCGATGGTCAAATTCAGCTTGTAGCTGGAGCTGGCGTGACGAAAGAAAATATAAAGCGATTGCTAGATGAAACTGGAATCACGCAGGCGCATGTCGGTACAGCGGTAAGAGAAGGAAAATCATGTTTTTCTGAAATAGGTCCTAATTTAGTACAAGAATTAGTTGAAATAATAAAATAAGTGCTTAAGAAAGAGGAGAAACGATGAAGGAAAATACGAAGAAAGAATTATTCTCTTGGGCTAAAACGATAGGTTTTACCCTTGTATTAATTGCTATTATTCGCGGTGTTTTATTTACACCTTCTTTAGTGCAAGGTGAATCAATGATGCCCACTTTAAAAAATAACGAACGAGTTCTCGTGAATAAGATTGGTTATAGTATAAGTGGATTAGATCGCTTTGATATTATCGTCTTCCACGGAAAAGAAGGATACGATTTAGTAAAACGAGTAATTGGTTTGCCAGGCGATACAGTTGAGTATAAAAATGATGTTTTATATGTAAACGGAAAAGCGATGGAAGAACCATATTTAAAAAAGTTTAAAGAAAAAGCAGTAGGTCGTGTATTAACTCCAGACTTTACGTTAGAACAAATCACTGGGAAAACAAAAGTGCCAGAAGGCCAAGTATTTGTTTTAGGGGATAATCGTGAAGTTTCTAAGGATGGTCGCATGTTTGGCTTTATTTCAGAAGATGAAATTGTCGGAAAAGGACAAGCTGTTTTCTGGCCGTTGGAACAAGTAAGAGCGTTATAAAGTGTGGTGAAGTATGGGAGAGATATTCTTCCATACTTTTTTATTTGCTTAAAATCTATTGATTGAATTGAAAGAATATTTTATAATTTTAAATTATATGTTTGTTTCGAAAAATGGAATTTAAGTTCCGTAATTTGGAACGAAAGGGAGATAGAATGAGTATAAATAAAACGGCAGTTAAGACAATGGATATTTTAGAGTTGTTTTATGAGCATGAAGAGCTAAGTTTAACTGAGATGGTTCGGCTTACAAATATGCCGAAAACATCTGTTTATCGTTTAATTGGCTCGTTAGAAGAGATGGCGTTTTTACAAAAAAACGAAAAGGGGAAATATCGTTTAGGGGTCGTATTTTTACGGTTCGGTCAACTTGTTTCACAACGATTATCAGTAAGAAATATAGCAATTCCTTATATGAAAGAACTTAGAGATAGTTTAGGACAGGCAGTTAATTTAATAATTCAAGATGGTAATGACGCAATTTACGTTGAAAAGATGGAGGGTGTTCAGCCGGTACGCGTGTATACGGCGGTTGGAAGAAGAGCACCGCTTTATGCTGGTGCATGTCCAAGAATTTTACTATCGTATTTCTCTGAGGAAGAGAAACGGAGATACATAGAGGAAGTGGATTTAAAACAGTTTGCAGATGGTACGATCGTGGATAAGGAACAATTGTTAGAAGTGTTGCAAATGGCAAAAAAGGAAGGCTACACAATTAGTTATTCTGAGTTAGAAAATCATACAGCCGCGATAGCAGCACCCATTTTCGCGAGCGATGGAACGGTTGTAGCAGGCATTAGTATTTCAGGATTAGCAATTGAGTACAGCGAAAGTAACATTTCATATTTTATTGCGAAGGTGAAAGAAACAGCGCATCGCATTTCGAAAGAACTCGGCTTTTTGGCATAGAAAGAGGGAGTAGGATGAAATTTTCTGCGTTAGGGGATCAAGCAATTATTGTTACATTTGGTGAAGAAATTAAGATGGGTATATATGAGAAAGTACAGCGGTTATTTAAAGCACTGCAGCAACATCCGTTTGCAGGAATGATTGAGTGTGTTCCGTCGTTTACTTCATTAGCTGTTTACTACAATGTATACGAAGTATGGAAGAGAAATGAGAGAAGTGAAAGGTCATATGATTACGTTCGCCAGTATATAAAGGAGCTGTGTGATTCTTATAAAGAAGAAGTAAAACAGGATATGAAACATATTTCTATACCAGTGTGCTACGGGGGAGAATATGGACCTGATTTAGAAGAGGTCGCGCATTATCACGGTTTACAAGTAGAAGATGTGATTCGAATACATAGTGAAACTACATATTTTGTATATATGCTTGGTTTTACACCAGGGTTCCCGTATTTAGGAGGACTATCAAAAGAATTAGAAACACCTAGAAAAGAAACACCACGATTACAAATCTCTCCTGGTTCAGTAGGTATTGGCGGAAATCAAACAGGTATTTATCCGCTTGAAACACCAGGTGGATGGAATATTATCGGCCGAACACCTATTACTCTATTTAATCCGAAAGAAGAAATACCAACATATATTCAAAGTGGTATGTATTTACGATTTATCCCGATAACGAAGGAAGAGTACGTATCGCTTGAGGGGGCTAAAGAATGGATGTAGAAGTTTTGCATGCAGGAATGTTTACAACAGTCCAAGATTTAGGGCGATCTTATTATCAACAGTTTGGTGTACCTGTTGGGGGTGCTATGGATAAAAATGCGCTTAGGCTCATCAATATGTTAGTCGGTAATGAAGAGAATGAAGCTGGATTAGAAATGACGATTTTAGGTCCTAAATTTTTAATAAAGAAAACGACTTTACTCGCAATTGGTGGGGTTGATATGGAACCGTTGTTAAATGGAGAACGTATCCCATTATGGCGTCCCATTTTAGCGGAAGAAGGTAGTATGCTTTGTTTTGGAAAAGTGAAAAGTGGTTGTAGAGCGTATGTGACTTTTGCGGGTGGTATACATATTGAGGGTACAATGGGAAGCAAAAGTACGTACATACGTGCTGCGATTGGTGGTATAGAAGGAAGAATGCTGAAAAAAGGAGATTGTTTTCAAATTGGTACGTACTCAGAAATGGCGAATCGTTTCATTCAAGACTTACAAAAAGATGAGCGAATAAAAACGAAATGGGTAATTAGCAACAGCGTACTACCAAAGTATAAGAAACATCCTAAGCTTCGTGTCATAGCTGACTTTGAATACGATCAATTTACAGAAGAAAGTAGAAAGGCATTTTTTACGAAAGAGTATAAGGTATCTAATTATGCTGACCGTATGGGCTATAGGGTTGAGGGAGAAGTTTTAAATAGGATTGAAGAAAAAGAGATTTTATCGAGTCCTGTTACATTTGGAACCATTCAAGTTCCTAATGGCGGACAGCCGATTATATTAATGGCAGATAGGCAAACGACAGGTGGCTATCCGAGAATGGGAAATATCATTTCAGTAGATTTACCTCTTCTTGCCCAGCTAAAGCCGGGGGACTATGTTTCTTTTGAGAAAATTACGCTTGAAGAAGCGGAACAATTGTACATAGAACAGGAAGTAAATATGAATCTATTAAAGAAATTCATCGCTTTACGAAGCTGGAATTAGGAGGAATACATTGTGACTACAATCGATTTAAACTGTGATTTAGGAGAAAGTTTTGGAGCTTATAAAATGGGGAATGATGATGAAATTCTTCCGTTCGTTTCCTCTATAAACGTTGCTTGCGGTTTTCATGCGGGTGATCCGTCTATTATGCGTCAAACTGTTGAAAAAGCTTTGGAGTATAACGTAGCAATAGGGGCGCATCCTGGATTTCCTGATTTAATTGGATTTGGTAGAAGAAACATGAATGTTTCAGCAAGTGAAGTATACGATTATGTTTTATATCAAATCGGCGCATTAGACGGGTTTGTAAAAGTGGCTGGCGGGAAGATGCATCATGTAAAGCCGCACGGTGCCTTATATAATATGGCGGCGTCTAATCCGGAAATTGCAGATGCAATCGCAAAGGCAATTTATCATATAAATCCAAGTCTATTACTTTACGGATTAGCAAATAGCGAGGCGTTTATACAGGCTGCAGAAAAATACAATGTAACTCTCGTACAAGAGGCTTTTGCGGATCGTACGTATAAGCAAGATGGTACATTAACGAGCCGTACAGAAGAAAATGCGCTTATAAAAGATGAAGACGAAGCGATAAAGCAAGTACTTCAAATGGTGAAAGAAGGCCATGTAAATTCGATCAATGGAGAGAAAGTAGCAGTTCAGGCGCAAACGATTTGTTTACACGGTGATGGGGAAAAAGCAGTGCAATTTGCAGAAAGAATATACAGAACATTCGGACATGATGGTATTTCTATATGTGCACCGAAATAAAAAATGAGGGGAAGTGTTGGAATTGGTGAAATTAATCGGGATATTATTAGTGGCAGTGGGCTTTTTATTTAGATTAAATACACTTTTAGTAGTTATGGTTGCAGGTATCGTTACTGGTATGGTTTCAGGATTAAGTTTTTATGATGTGATCAGCATGTTCGGTAAATTTTTCATAGAAAATAGATATATGTCTATGCCAATTATATTAACTTTACCGGTAATCGGAATTTTAGAGCGTTACGGTTTAAAAGAAAGAGCCGAAGCACTTATAACGAAATCAAAAGGAGCAACAACTGGAAGAGTATTAATGTCATATTTTACGATAAGAGAATCATCAGCAGCACTAGGGCTTAATATTGGTGGGCATGCGCAAACAGTAAGGCCGCTCGTTGCACCGATGGCAGAAGGGGCTGCGCAAGGTAAATACGGTAAACTTCCTGAAAAATTAAGAGAAAAGATTAAAGCAAACGCAGCTGCTGCGGAAAATACAGCTTGGTTTTTCGGAGAAGATATTTTCATCGCAACTGGTGCTATTTTATTAATGAAAGGATTCTTCGATTCAGTAGGTATGCATGTCGGTGTATGGGATATGGCACTTTGGGGCATTCCGACAGCAATATCTGCACTTATTGTAAGCTGGATTAGATTTAGAAGGTTTGATGAATATATAGAGAAAACAATGAAGGCAGAAGGAAAAGAAGAGAAGGAGGCAATCTAATATGAACATCATCACAATGGATACAATCTATTATGTATTAGGGATAATTGTTGCTTTTATCGCTGTTCGTATCGCATTCGATCGTGAACATCCAAACAGATTCAGTTCTAGTTTATTTTGGGCATTGTTTGCAGTTACATTTTTATTTGGAAATGTAATTCCTTCGTTTTACGTTGGCTGTATCGTGCTCGCTATGGTCGTTTTAGCCTCGCTAAATAAAGTGACAAAATCAGAGGAAAAAGAAGTTCCAGTACAAGAACGTGTAAAACATGCTGAGAAATTAAAAAATAAAATTTTTATGCCTGCACTATTAATTCCTATTTTTACAATTATCGGTACGTTGACGTTAGGGAAAATTAAATGGGGAAATGTCTCTCTTGTTGATCCAGATAAAGTAACTTTAGTTGCATTAGCGCTTGGTGCATTACTCGCATTTGTCGCGGCGATGCGTATTACAAAATCGAAAATAACAACGCCTGTTCAAGAAGGAAGCAGACTATTACAAGCTGTCGGCTGGGCTGTTATTTTACCACAAATGTTAGCGGCACTTGGCGGTATTTTCGCGAAGTCGGGCGTTGGACAAGTCGTTTCTGATTTAGTCGGACAAGTGTTACCGACAGAGTATCCGTTCGTTGCTGTTATGGCGTACTGTTTAGGCATGATGCTATTTACAGTCGTAATGGGAAATGCATTCGCAGCGTTTGCTGTTATTACTGGCGGAATTGGCTTACCTTTAATAGTTCAAATGCACGGCGGAAACCCAGCAATTATGGCAGCACTCGGTATGTTTGCTGGATATTGCGGAACACTGCTTACGCCAATGGCAGCAAACTTTAATATCGTACCTGCGATGCTTTTAGAGCTAAAGGATAAAAATGCGGTTATTAAAGCGCAAGTACCAATTGCTCTTTCAATTTTTATCATAAATATGTTTATTATGTACGGCCTTGTATATCGTTTTTAATTAGGAGGATAAAACTATGAAAACAGTATTATTAACAGGGTTTGATCCGTTTGGCGGAGAAAATATCAATCCAGCTTGGGAAGTAGCAAAAGGTTTGCATGAAAAAACAATTGGAGAATACAAGATAATAAGCAAACAAATACCAACTGTATTTCATAAATCAATAAGCGTATTAAAAGAGTATATAGAAGAACTGGGGCCGGAAATTACTATATGTATCGGACAAGCTGGGGGCAGACCAGATATTACGATAGAACGTGTCGCAATTAATATTGATGATGCAAGAATTGCTGATAATGAAGGGAATCAGCCAGTAGATGTACCGGTTGTAGAAGAAGGAGCGATTGCGTATTGGTCTACACTTCCGATGAAAGCAATCGTAAAAAAACTTCGCGAAGAGGGCATACCGTCATCTGTTTCACAGACGGCAGGCACATTCGTTTGTAATCACTTATTCTATGGACTTATGCATGAATTAGAGAAACATGATAAGAAAATAAAAGGCGGATTCATTCATATTCCGTTTTTACCAGAACAAGCGAGTAATTATCCAGGGCAACCGAGTATGTCACTTTCTACTATTAGTAAGGGAATAGAATTGGCAATTGAAGTAACGATGACAGTTGAAGTAGATATTGTAGAGGTTGGCGGCGCAACGCATTAAGTAAAATGAATTGTACAACACCTCCTGTAAACAACTGGTATAATAAGAATAGGAAAATACATAGAGGTGATTTTTGTGCAACAATTTGAAGAAGTACGTTTAATTTTAGAAAAAGCGAAGAAAATTACAGTATTAACAGGCGCTGGTGCAAGTACGGAAAGTGGTATCCCAGATTTCCGTTCAGCAAATGGATTGTATGCTGATGCAAATGTGGAGATGTACTTATCAAGAGGGTACTATAACCGAAGTCCGAAAGAATTTTGGAAGCATTATAAAGAAATCTTTCAAATTAATACGTTCCATCAATATAAACCAAATCGTGGACATCGTTTTTTAGCTGAGCTAGAAGAACAAGGGAAAGATATTACGATTTTAACGCAAAATATTGACGGTTTACATCAATTAGGTGGCAGTAAACATGTCATTGATTTACATGGAACACTTCAAACAGCACATTGTCCAAAATGTAAATCAGGCTATGATTTACAGTATATGATTGATCATGAAGTACCGCGTTGTCAGAAGTGTAATTTCATTTTAAATCCAGACGTTGTTTTATACGGAGATACACTGCCTCAATATCAAAATGCGATGAAACGTTTATATGAAACAGATGTACTTCTCGTTATGGGAACGTCATTAAAAGTACAACCTGTCGCTTCATTTCCGGAAATCGCAAAGAGAGAAGTAGGGGCAACAACTATTTTAGTAAATGAAGAGTTAACAGGACAGGAATATAACTTTGATTATGTTTTTCAAAATAAAATTGGTGAATTTGTTGAAGAGGTATCTTTAATGAAATAAGTTATCGAAAAAACTGAGGTAGATACCTCAGTTTTTTATTTGAGTAATCGCTGTATTAAGCAACATGAAAACAGGTCGATAATGTAGTAACCACATCTCTATAATTTATAAAAAAGGTTTTAGTCGGCAAAATAGCAGAATAGGAAGAAATGTTTTCTTTAACCAATAAACAATCGTCATAAAGTAAGCTAATATGTAGCTGTTGTAAAGGTTCTATTTCGTTTTGCTTTAAGTATAAAACTAAATCGTTAAAAAGTTGTTGCCCATATTCATCTACAGAACGTTCTAATGAAAGTTGACCTACTATGCTAGTCCACCATACTTGAAAACTACATACTAATTCTTTAAAAGAGTCTTCATTACATAATTGGGTGTTAAAAAGCTTCTCATAGAAGATATGGTTTTCTTCATGAAAAATTTGTAAATCATATCGGTTGTTAGCAATTTGTTTGCGAAGTGAATGCCATAATTCTTTGAAATTTGTTTCAAAGTCACTTGAGAAATGTAATGTTTTTGCTATGTAAGGAAAACGTAAATTTCCTTTTTTCTCTTTTTGGTTGAGATACATATTTTGAATGTAAATCATAAAGTTTAAACAATGGGACGCATT
>NZ_JBNLYC010000101.1:0-16222 GCF_050172015.1 Bacillus sp. GMa5/1
TTTATGATGATGAATAATGAATATGAAAAGAAAGATTAGGTGAAGAAAATGGGACTATTTAGCTCATTATTTGGTAAAAAAGAAGAAAATACGAATGTAGAGGGGAATAAAAAAATGTCAAAAGTATTATTTGTAAAAGCAAACGATCGTCCAGCGGAGCAAGCAGTTAGTTCAAAAATGTATGAAACATTTGTAAGTACTTATAAAGAAGCAAATCCAAATACAGAAATTACGGAATTAGATTTATTTGCATTAGATCTTCCTTATTACGGAAATATCGCGATTTCAGGTGGATATAAACGTAGCCAAGGCATGGAGTTAACAGCTGAAGAAGAGAAGGCAGTTGCTACAGTAGATCAATATTTAAATCAGTTTTTAGAAGCTGACAAGGTTGTATTTGCATTCCCATTATGGAACTTTACAGTACCAGCACCATTAATCACATATATTTCATACTTATCTCAAGCTGGAAAAACGTTTAAATATACAGCAAATGGCCCAGAAGGTTTAGTTGGTGGTAAAAAAGTAGTTGTGTTAGGTGCTCGTGGTTCAGATTACTCTTCAGAGCAAATGGCTCCTATGGAAATGGCAGTTAATTACGTAACAACTGTACTTGGATTCTGGGGAATTACAAATCCAGAGACAGTTGTAATTGAAGGGCACAATCAATATCCAGATCGTTCACAACAAATTGTTGAAGAAGGTCTAGAAAACGTTAAAAAAGTAGCAGCGAAATTTTAATTTATGATAGTAAATGGAAAAACCAACATGGATGACCGTGTTGGTTTTTTAGTCTATTTTTCATGTTAAAAAATGTATATTTATAAAATAAAAGAAAAGTTCGAAAATAGTATTGCAAAATATTATATAGCAAACTATAATGAGTTCAAGAATAGTTGATACTTAAATTAAATATTCAGAAAATTCAATTAGTTAAAATTGGAAAATGAGATAAGGAAATTTGAATGGGGGTTATAATATGGCGAATAAAGTACCGTTTTCGTTCATAGTAGTTATTGGATTAATGTTATTTGCACTATTTTTTGGAGCAGGAAATTTAATTTTCCCAGCGATGCTTGGTCAATCAGCAGGAGAGAATGTATGGATTGCTAACGCTGGATTTTTAGTAACTGGTGTTGGATTACCATTACTAGGTGTACTAGCATTTGGTTTTTCAGGTAAAGATGATTTACAGTCATTAGCAAGTCGTGCTCACCCAGTGTTCGGGATTGTATTTACAACAGTTTTATACTTAGCGATCGGTCCGTTATTTGCAATACCGAGAACAGGAAATGTATCTTATGAAATTGGTCTTAAGCCGTTTATGCCAGAGGGAGTAGGTTCTACACCTTTAATTCTTTTCACAATTATATTCTTTAGCATCACTTGTTTTTTTTCGCTAAATCCCGCGAAAATTGTCGATATTGTTGGAAAAATTTTAACGCCAATTAAGTTGACTTTCATCGGTATTTTAGTAATCGTTGCTTTTATACATCCGATTGGAGATATGCAAGCACCAGTGGAAGCTTATACATCACATGCATTCTTTAAAGGATTCCAAGAAGGATACTTAACGATGGATACGCTCGCATCATTCGTATTCGGGATTATCATCATCAATGCTATTAAAGAAAAAGGTGCGAAAACGAAAACACAAATTATGGTCGTTTGTGCAAAAGCGACAATAATTGCAGCATCTATTTTAGCAATTATCTATACAGCTCTTTCTTATATGGGTGCTTCAAGTGTTGCAAAGCTTGGACATTTAGAGAACGGCGGAGAAGTATTAGCGAAAGTTTCTAACTACTATTTCGGATCATATGGCGGAGTATTATTAGGATTAATGATTACAGTAGCTTGTTTAACAACTAGTGTGGGACTTGTATCAGCATGTTCTTCATTCTTCCATAAGTTATTCCCAAATGTTCCTTACAAAGCAATTGCAATCACACTATGTGTATTTAGTGCAATTGTTGCAAACGTAGGATTAACACAGTTAATCGCAGTTTCTGTTCCAGTATTAACAGCAATTTATCCACTAGCAATCGTATTGATTTTCTTAACATTCTTCCATTCATTATTCAAAGGAAGAGCTGAAGTTTATCAAGTGAGCTTAATCGTAACATTTATCATCAGCTTATTCGATGGATTAAGTGCAGCTGGAGTTAACATTGAAGTAGTAAGCCAAGTGTTCACTAAATTCCTTCCGATGCAGGAAGTAGGATTAGGCTGGATCTTCCCAGCGATTATCGGTGGATTTATCGGATATGGCATTAGCGTTGTAAAAGCAAAAAATCAAGTTCAACCAGCAACTAGAGCGGATAAGAAAATAGGTTAAATAAAAAAGTTATAGAACTTGTTTCTATAACTTTTTTTGTTACTATTGATAAGGATAGAAAAAATAAAGTAGTAGGGGAAATAAAATGAAAAAAACAATTGATCATATCGGCATCGCAGTTCGAGATATAGATAGTACGATACGTTTTTATGAAAATGTGTTACTAGGAACTTTAATAGATCGTTACGTAAGTGAAGCTCCTGGTGTGGAAAGCGAAGTAGCCATTCTTGAAGTGGATGGAGATAGAATTGAATTACTTGCACCGACGAATAATACGACGTCGCCAATTGCCAGATTCATCAAACAAAAAGGTAAAGGTGTACATCATGTTGCATATCGAGTAGATGATTTAGATGTAGCTTTAGAAGAGTTAAAGGAGCAAGGCATTCGAACGTTAGAGCATACACTTCGAATTAATAAACACGGCAGAAGATTAATTTATCTTAACCCAGCGGATACTGAAGGAACGATTATCGAGTATTGTGATTATCCGGAAGAGAAATAGAAGAGGGATATTTTTTTAAAGGTGTTACGTAATAACGTAATACCTTTTTATTTATGTATTTCACATTTTCTTCACAAATGATTCACGATAACTTTTCTTCTTTGATAACTTACATAAATATATTTTATGATATAATAACAATCGACTTTAAAAATGTAAGTTGTATCTATCGTGATAGTTACTATCGTATTAGAAGTTTAAAGGTGGAAGAGAAATAAAGAGTTATACTTTCTAGAAGTTTATATTTAATCAGGTTAATATTTCGCCGGAGAATCAAACTTCGGAAGTTAAAGTAATGAAAATAGAGCGATGAGGAAGAAAGAAGTGAAATGAGTGTGAAAGTAATGAGAAGATTAGGGACATGGTTATTACTTGCGTGTGTGCTTATCATATTGATACCGAAAAGTGCATCTGCTCATGCGTATGTTGTGAAATCAAACCCTACGGAAAATGAAACGTTGAAGAGAGCACCATCTGTTGTGAAAATTGAATTCGATGAGGACATACAAGTTTCACGTTTTAATACATTGTATGTGAGAGATACATCAGGTAAAAGAGTCGATTTAAAAGATGCTCATATTGATAAAAAAAATAAAAAACTATTAGAAGCCGGATTAAAAGAAAATCTCAAAAATGGTCTCTACTCTATTCAGTGGAAAGCTATTTCAGCTGATGGGCATCCAATTCAAGGGGTTATTCCATTCCGTATTGGATTAGCGGAAGCGGGAACAGACGATGTACAAGTGGAAGAGATGGGGTATGTCCCGCAAATCGATATGATTATGGAACGTGGGATTCTATATACGAGTTTCTCGCTATTTTTAGGAGTTCTCTTCTTTAATCTTATTATGTATAAAGGGAATGCAACCTCGGTTCGATCAAGGAGTAAGAACATAATATGGATCTCCTTATTTGGGATATTTATTAGCTTGTTATTCAACCTACCATTGCAAGCGAAAATAAATGCCGATGTTTCGTGGCTAGAAGCATTCAACCCTTTACTATTAAAAGAAACATTACAGCTTTCTGTTTTTGGTTATGTATGGATTACTCAAATGGTTCTCATTAGTACGCTTATAATTGTTACGTATTTTGCGGTGAAGCATGAGAAGTTTTCGTCGTTTAAAGTATGGAGTATTCCAATACTATTGTTTATAGGGTTACTTGTTATGAAGGCCTTTAATAGTCACGCATACGGTTTAAAGTTTAAAGACATTGCTGTCGTTATGGATTTTCTACATTTATTCGCAGCTTCATTATGGGCTGGTGGTTTATCATCTATTATTCTTCTTTTACGTAATGAGGATAACAAGTGGCATATGTATTGGGATATGATTAAGCGTTTTTCACCGTGGGCAACAGGTGCTGTCATCGTGATTTTAATAACAGGCCTTTTTAACAGTACATTTTTTATTCCAACAATCCACTCGTTATTTGATACGAAGTATGGATTGGCTTTATTAACAAAGATACTTTTATTCATTTTCATGGGGATATTGGGAATTATTCATTATGTGAAAGGGAGAATGCGAGCACAGCAAGGATTAGGAGCTACGGTGAAAGTAGAGTTTGTCATTGGAATTATCATTTTCGTAATCGTAGCTTTTATGACAAACGTACAAACACCACCGATGCCTCCTACTGGACCATTTACAGAGAGTAAGCAATTAGATAATGGATATGAACTTACGCTAAATGTAAGTCCGAATAAGGTAGGTCAAAATAAATTCCATATTACACTAAAGGATGAAAAGGGACAGCCTATTACTGATATGGAACAAATGATATTGACGACTCAATCATTAGATATGAACATGGGAAACGGTTCATTTAAAGTTTCAGCAGTTTCACCGGGAGAATATGAAGCAGAAGGTATGTATATTAACATGACAGGAAACTGGAATATACATGTTCATGGATTAACAAAATCTCTGGATAGCTTCGATACAGATTATAAATTTATTGTAGGTGGCAGATAAAGAGGCGTTATAGATGAAAGGGAGTTAATAGAAAATGAAACGTATAAAAAAATTAGGAACAACAATGATCGCAACAATAATTGCAATGGGAATCTTTTCGTTACCTGTTAGTGCTCATGTGACGGTAAAGCCAGAAACTTCTGATGTTAATTCATGGGAGACTTACACAATAAAGGTACCAGTTGAAAAAAATATAGCAACAACAAAAGTCACACTAAAAATACCGTCTGGCGTTGAGTTTCAACAGTATGAGCCAGTGCCAGGGTGGAAAGTGGAAGCGCAAAAAGATAGTGCTGGAAAAGTGAAAACTGTAGTATGGGAAGCGACAGGAGAAGGGATTTTAACCGGTCAATTCCAACGATTTACTTTCGTCGCTAAAAATCCGGATAAAGAGCAAAAAATAGCTTGGGATGCATATCAACAATATAAAGATGGAGAAATTGTTGAATGGACAGGCGATGAAAAAGCTGAAAAACCACATTCACTTACTACAATTGCAAAAGGTACGTCATTAACAGGAGAACATGGTGAAGTGTCTAGTGTAGAAAAGAATGAAGGCACTAGTAATATGCAAGTAATAGCGATTGTCTTATCTATTTTGGCGATTGTATCGTCGGTTGGTGCGTGTGTTTTTGTAGTACGTCGTAAAAAGTAAGACGTAAGAAAGAGCCTACAAACAGTAGGCTCTTTCTTACGTTTATTTCAATTCAACTTGCTGCCTTATAGCAAGTGCTTTTGGTTTTATATTTACAAAACAAATGCTCACAACAATAAATAATAGCCCAATAAATAAGCTCATTGTAATGGCCTCATGTAAGAAAATTGAACTTACAATAATAGCGATTAGTGGAATGAGGAATGTATAAGCCCCAACTTTACTTGCTTCACCAGCTCCAACAAGTGTGAAGTATGCAAGCCACCCCATTGCAATAACGAAGAACGAAATAAAGAGAAGTACGCTAACAAATGGTATACTCCAAGCGATACTAGACCAGCTTTCAAACTCTGAACCAAATCCAATTAAGCAAAGCCCGCCAATAATGAGCTGAAGTGTTACCATCCAAATGGAATTAACGCGGTGCCCAGTCTTCTTAATAAATACTGTTCCAAGTGCCCAGCCAATAGCACATCCTATCGCGAGAAGGATTCCGATAATAGAGATATGTCCAGTTAAACTACTAGAGCTAATGACACCCACGCCAATAAATCCAAGAACAAGCCCAAAAATTTTTAAGCCGTACATAGATTCTTCAAGCCAAATCCATGAGAAAATGCCGAGTAAAACAGGTTGTAGAAATACAATGGCGGAAAATAACCCAGCTGGCATATATTGAAGGCCTACAGTTTGTAATCCGTAAAATATAATGATGTTAAGTAAAGAAGAAATAACGTATAAATGCCAAGTTTCTTTTAAGTGTAACTCTTTGTATTTCGGTAATGCGAAAAGGAGTAAAATGAATCCTCCAATTAAAGTTCGAACGCCTGCAAATAAAACGGGTGGTGTATAATGCAGGGCAAACTTAGATAAAGGCCAATTGATTCCCCACATGAAAACGAGAAAGGTAAGGATTATGGCCGTCTTAGTTCGAGAAAGCTGTGTCACGGTAAGACCTCCTTGTTGTTATTCATTTCACTATGATATGATATCGACTGTAATAAATAAAATGAATCTTTTTTATGGGGAGTATAAGTGATTAGTTATGACCATTACACAACTGCAAGTATTAATAAAAACCGTTGAGTTAGGTAGTTTTACGAAGGCAGCTCGGGTGTTAAATATGACGCAGCCAGCTGTTAGTCATGCGATTTCAAGTATTGAGTCAGAGATAGGAGTTACGATTCTTATACGTGATAAACGAAAAGGATTAATTGTTACGGATGTAGGAAACAGAATTCTTGTACATATTAGAGAGATTTTGAACGGTGTAGAGAAGATTGAACAAGAAGTTGCGATGGAGAAAGGGCACGAAGTTGGGACGATTCGAATTGGGAGTTTTCCGAGCGCTTCTGCACATTTCTTACCCAAAATGATAAACCTTTTTAAGGAGAAGTATCCGAACTTAGAAGTCGTTCTTTGTGAAGGAACGATTAAAGAAGTTGAAGATTGGTTAGTATCGAGGGTTATTGATATAGGAATTGTTATTTTGCCTAATAAAGATATGGAGATTGTTCCATTAACGAAGGGGAAAATGGTTGCTATCTTAAGAGAGGATCATCCTCTCTGTAAGAAGGACGCTCTTACAATTTGTGATTTAGAGAATGAACCGATCATATTATGTAAGGGTGGATACGAACCACCCATTATTGATATGTTTAAACAAGCAAACGTACCACTTCGGGCTGAATATGTAATTTCGACAGTTACTACAGCTTTAAATATGATTCAAGAAGGATTGGGCATTGCAATATTAGCTGAATTATCTTTAACGAATTTACCAAAAAATGTGCAAACGAGAGAATTGGAACCACAAGTATGGAGAGAAATTGCTTTAGCTGTTCCTTCATTAAAGGATTCTTCAATCGCTGTGCAGCTATTTATTGAAGAATTTCAATCGCTATTTGCAGAATAAAAAGAGGTGTCTCATATATCATAATGGGACACTTTTTAATTTACTTATAAAAAATCTATGAAAAGGATTGACTTATTTTTTGGTTGTAACTATAATGATTACATCAAGGTGGTGATTACGATGAAAATTAGTAGCCGCTTTTCCATAGCTGTTCATATTTTATCTATTTTGAAAAACAATCCATCTTCACTTTGTACTTCAGACTATATGGCTGAGAGTGTCAATACAAATCCAGTAGTCATTCGTAAAATCATGTCGTACTTGAAACAAGCTGGCTTTGTTTACGTAAATCGTGGACCGGGTGGCGCGGGATTACTAAAGGATTTATATGAAATCACATTGTTAGATGTGTATCATGCAGTGAACGTAGTCGAAGAAGACAAGCTATTTCATATTCACGAGCAACCGAATCCAGATTGTCCAATTGGGGCGAATATTCAAGCGGTGTTAGAAATTATTTTAATTCAAGCACAATCCGCGATGGAAGAAGTTTTGAGAAATATTACAATGGGGCAGTTGTTTGAAACTTTGCAAGAAAAAATGAATGCTTAAATCCTATTTATATTTTTTTGTCATTAATGTAACTGATTTGATTACAACAATAAAGGTAAGGTGTAAAAGTTATGACTGTAAAAATGAAAGTATACTCAGATTTTATATGTCCGTTTTGTTTTTTAGCAAAAGGTCCATTAGATGAGGTAGCGAAAGAGAAAGATGTAGAGATTGAATGGATGCCATTTGAATTACGTCCAAGTCCATATTCAAAAATAGATCCATGGAATGAACCAGAAAAATTAGGTTCATGGGATGCTTTCATTCTTCCGACAGCGAAGAAGTTAGGAATTGATATGCGCTTGCCACGTGTTTCACCACATCCATATACACATTTAGCTTTCGAAGGATGTCAATTTGCGAAAGAACGTGGACTAGGTAATGAGTATCATCACCGCGTATTCACAGCATTTTTCCAAGAAGAGCAAAACATTGAAGATATTGATGTGTTAACAAAATTAGCGGTAGAAGTAGGACTTCCTGAGGCGGAATTTAAAGATGCTTTAGTAACTCGTAAATATAAAGAAAAGCATCAAGAAGCAATTCAGCACGCATATGATGAAGCGAATATTATGGCTGTTCCAACTGTCATGATTGGAGATGAAGTCATTCAAGGGCTTGCTAGTAAAGAAACACTAGAAAGGGTCATTGATAAAGAAATTGAAAAGGATAAAACAAATTCATTTGAAGGTATGCAATGTAATACCGATGGATATTGCTAATTCGCTTGTTATGAAATAACAAAATAAATTATAAAACAAACATTTGGAGGAATTAAAATGTCAGCAACTACAACAAACTTAAAAGAAGCAATCGTGAACCGCCGTTCAATTCGTAAAGTAGCAAAAAACGATGCAATTACGAAAGAAAGAATTGAAGAAGTGTTAAAAACAGCTTTACACGCACCAACATCTTTCAATATGCAAAGTGGTCGTATGGTTGTATTAATGGATGGAGAGCATGAAAAGTTTTGGGATATCGTTAAAGAAACACTAAGAGCACGCGTACCAGCAGAAAACTTTGAAGCGACTGTAGAAAGACTAAAAGGCTTCCATGCAGGTGTAGGAACAGTTCTATTCTTTGAAGATCAAGCAACTGTAGAAAAAATGCAAGAAAATGCCCCATTATACAAAGATCAGTTCCCATTCTGGTCTCATCAAGGAAATGCGATGTTACAACATACTGTGTGGATGCTATTATCGGCTGAAGGAATTGGTGCATCATTACAACATTACAACCCAATCGTAGATGCTGAAGTGAAAGAAACTTGGAACATTCCAGCAGAGTGGAGCTTAGTAGGTCAAATGCCATTTGGTGAACCAAACGAACAACCAGCAGAAAGAACGTTCTTGCCTACTGAAGATGTAGTGAAATTTTATTAAGAAATACAATATGTAACGAGAAGGAAGCTGTGCTTAAAAACAGCTTCCTTTTTGTAGTGGTGTTAATTTATGCGCATTTAGGGAAGAAATATAAGAAATAATACGGTGAGAAGGGAATTAGAAAAATGAATGATGAGAAAAAATATACAGTGGTAGGTACTGATGTTGAGGAAGTAAAGCGTTTAAATAAAAATTCAGGATTAACGTATAATCAAGTGAAAGAAATGTTAGCAAAGCAAATGCAAAAAAAGAAGTAATTAGATTGAAATCTTTCATTTTTTCATTTAGCATTTTGATTGGAGAGAGTTAAGTAAAAGGTAACTCTCTTTTTTGTATAGCTAAGCATCTTATAGAGTGGAGGAAGCAACATGAAGAAATGGGTAAAGGTAACGCTGTCTATCACTGGAGGCATTGTCTTATTAGCGTGTGCCGGCGGATATTACGTGTATAAAAATTATTTTCCAAAGGAACCTGAGCGTATTGTATATGATAAAGAAAGAGTGCTACAACCGATACATAATCAGCTTAAAGGAATCAATATAGAAAATGTAAAGATAAAAGAAAAAGAAGTCGTAAATGCGACTGTAGATGAGCTTCAAAAAATGATTGATGACGGAAAGTTGTCATATGAAGAATTAACGAGCATTTATCTCTTTAGAATACAAGAACATGATCAAAATGGAATAACATTAAATTCTGTTACAGAGATAAATCCTAATGCGATGGAAGAAGCAAGAAAGTTAGATCAAGAGCGGGGTAGAAACAAAAATTCGAATTTATATGGTATTCCTGTCGTTGTAAAAGATAATGTACAGACGGAAAAAGTGATGCCGACTAGTGCAGGAACTTATGTATTAAAAGATTGGATTGCAGATCAAGACGCAACAATTGTGAAGCAGTTGAAAGAAGAAGGAGCATTTGTTTTAGGAAAAGCGAATATGTCTGAGTGGGCGAACTATTTATCTTTTACAATGCCAAGCGGGTATAGCGGGAAGAAAGGACAAAATTTAAACCCGTACGGTCCGATTACATTCGATACTTCAGGATCAAGTTCAGGATCTGCTACAGTAGTTGCGGCAGATTTTGCGCCGCTTGCAATTGGAACAGAAACGACGGGATCGATTGTTGCACCAGCGGCGCAGCAATCAGTAGTTGGGTTACGTCCATCTTTAGGTATGGTAAGTAGAACAGGAATTATTCCATTAGCTGAAACTCTTGATACAGCAGGACCTATGGCAAGAACAGTAAAAGATGCAGCAACGTTATTTAATGCAATGATAGGTTATGACGAAAAAGATGTTATGACAGAAAAAATGAAAGATAAAGAAAGAATTAATTATACAAAGGATTTATCAATAGATGGATTAAAAGGGAAAAAGATAGGGCTTCTTTTTTCTGTAGACCAACAAGATGAAAATAGAAAAACAGTAGCAGAAAAAATAAAAAAAGACCTTCAAGATGCAGGTGCAATATTGACTGATTATATTCAGTTAAACAATGGGGGTGTAGATAATTTGCAAACTTTAGAATATGAGTTCAAGCATAATGTAAACGACTATCTTTCACAGCAAAAGAATGTACCGGTAAAATCGTTAGAAGAGATTTTAGCGTTTAATAAAAAGGATAGTAAAAGACGAATAAAGTACGGACAAACATTAATTGAGGGGTCTGAAAAATCTGCTATAACGAAAGAAGAGTTCGAAAACGTAGTACAAACGAGTCAAGCAAATGCAAAAAAAGAGCTAGATAGGTATTTAGTAGAACAAGGTTTGGATGCTCTAGTTATGATTAATAACGATGAAGTTCTTCTATCAGCTGTAGCTGGTTATCCGGAATTAGCGGTTCCTGCTGGATATGATAAAAATGGAGAACCAATCGGTGTAGTGTTTGTAGGGAAACAGTTTGGTGAAAGAGAGCTTTTCAATATGGGATATGCGTATGAACAGCAGTCTAAAAATAGAAAATCACCTAGTTTATAAAAAGATTATATGAAAAATAACTGGAGTCCACCGAAATATGTTGGTGGATTCCAGTTAAACGAATCTAACAATATGAAAAGAAAAAAAGGATTCTTCTCAATTAGTAAGAAAGATTGTCTATAGGAGTTCATAAAATGTAATATATTCAATTTCCATCCATTGAAGGGGGAGGTTAATTCTTAATGAATGAAGTAAAGAGTTTTTTTCGAAGTAGAGGGTTTCAACGGTTTGTCGTTTTAATAATAGTAGCGCTTGTATTATACGCATTAAAAAGTATGATTAATTTAATATTAATTACGTTTATACTGACGTTTTTAATGGATCGATTTCAACGTTTTATTTCAAGAAAATTGAAAGTAAACCGGAAAATTGTTATTGCATGTTTATATATAATATTGGTTTCCTTTATAGGCACAACGTTATATAAATATTTACCTGTGCTGACGATACAAATTTCACAATTAATTTATCAGTTTAAACTATTTTTTCAAAATCCACCTGATAATGAAATCGTTAAATATGCACTTTCGACAATTAATGGGATGGAAGTATCAAAATATATAGAACAAGGTGTAGATGTCATCTATCAATCGATAGCAAATATAGGGAAGGTAGGTTTACAAATATTATTATCTCTAATTTTAAGCTTATTTTTCTTATTAGAAAAAGAGCGTATTATTACATTTACATCTAAGTTTAAAGATAGTAAGTTAAAAATCTTTTATGAGGAAATTGCATATTTTGGTGAAAGATTTGCAAGATCGTTCGGCAAAGTAATTGAGGCTCAGTTTTTAATTGCCGTTGTAAATTGTATTCTTACTGTCATTGCATTAATCGTTTTAGGATTTCCACAGCTACTTGTATTAGCTGTTATGATTTTCTTACTAGGGTTGATTCCTGTTGCAGGTGTGATTATTTCTTTGTTTCCACTTTGTATCATTGCTTACAACGTAGGCGGAGTTATGTACGTAGTATACATACTCGTATTCATAACAGTAATCCATGCTCTTGAAAGTTATTTTTTAAATCCGAAGTTTATGTCTGCAAAAACAAATTTACCAATATTCTACACATTTATGATTCTTATCTTCTCAGAGCATTTCCTCGGAATATGGGGGCTTATTATCGGGATACCAATCTTTATCTTTTTATTAGATGTACTTGATATAAATAATGAGGATGCGACTAAAAAATAAGAAATGATAGAAAATCACTAAAAAGTCATAGGAGATAATGAAAATAAAAAGCAATCCAAAATAAATTGGATTGCTTTTTATCTTAATTAAAGAACCGGAGCCATTGTTTCTTTCAATACTTGAACAGAGTGATCGAATTTTAATTCTTCATCTTCACTTAATTCAACCTCTAAAATTTCACGAACACCGCCGCGATTTAAAACAGCAGGTACCCCGATATAAACATCTTTTTGACCGTATTGACCTTCTAAGTAAGCTGATACAGTTAATACACTATTTTCGTCGTTTAAAATTGCTTTTGTAACACGTAGAAGTGACATACCGATACCATAATAAGTTGCGCCTTTACGCTCAATAATATGGTAAGCTGCATCACGGACGTTTATGAAAATTTTGTCTAAATCTTCTTGATTATACGTGTTGTCTTTTTCAAGCAGTGTTTGTAGTTTTTGGATACCAACGGAAACATGGCTCCAAACTGGAAGTTCAGTATCGCCGTGTTCTCCGATAATATAAGCGTGAATGTTGTGTGGACCAATATCGAAGTACTCACCTAACATATAGCGGAAACGAGCAGAATCAAGCGTTGTACCAGAACCGATTACACGTTCTTTCGGTAAACCAGATTCTTTCCAAGTTACATAAGTTAAAATATCTACAGGGTTTGTTGCGATTAAGAAGATGCCATCAAATCCGCTATCCATAATACTGCGAACGATTTGTTTAAAGATTTTGGCGTTTTTCTCAACTAAATCTAAACGTGTTTCGCCTGGCTTTTGTGGTAATCCAGCTGTAATAACTACAAGGTCAGCATCTTTACAATCTTCGTAGCTGCCTTTCCATACTCTAGTTGGAGCTGGGGCGAATGGAACAGCATGACTTAAATCCATTGCTTCCCCTTCAGCTTTTGCTTCATTTACATCGACTAAAACAAATTCTTCAGCTACGGCTTGGTTAATCATGCAGTAAGCATAACTACATCCAACTGCTCCTGTTCCTACTAATACAACACGGTTAATACCTTTTTTCATTTCAAAATTCCTCGCAATTTCATTGGTTTTGTTATGTAAGATAATACGTCTTACTTCTATAGAGTCATATCTAGTTTATTACATTTTATAAAAGATATTCAAGTATTTGAAAATGTATCCGTGCAAATCTGCGAACAAAACATAGGAATTCAGTGAACCGAATATAATTCAGTAAAATCCTTTGTAAAAGGGGAAATGGTATGGGGAACCCATTAACAATGGAAGAAATGCTTCATATTATTCATGCAGGGCTTGTTAAAAAGAATAACCCAAAACGGATTACGATTGCAGGTGCAGGGATTTCTGGATTAGTTGCAGGTTCTTTATTAAAAGAGGCTGGGCACGAAGTAACGATTATAGAAGCAAATAACAGAATAGGTGGCAGAGTGTATACGATTCGGGAACCATTTAGTGTGGGTTTATATTTTAATTCGGGACCGATGAGAATCCCTGACACCCATAAGTTAACCTTAGCGTATATTCATAAATTTAAACTACCTTTAAACCTTTTTATAAATAAAACTTTTGCAGATATCATTTATACGAATAACATTCAAACGAGATTGAATGTGTTTGAAAATGATCCAAGTGTACTTGAATATCCGGTTTTGGATAAAGAAAGAGGAAAAACGGCAGAAGAGCTAATGATTGAGGTATTAGAACCAATACTAAATTATATTAAGAAGGATCCTGATAAAAACTGGCTTATCGTTGAAAAAAAGTATAAAACGTATTCGCTTGGTTCATTTTTAATGGAGTATTATTCAGATGGTGCAATAGATATGATTGGGGTACTTCTTGATATGGAAGCTTATATGGGAATGTCCTTAATTGAAGTATTACGTGAAATGATTTTCTTTACTTCAACAACGAAATATTATGAAATAACTGGTGGAATGGATAAGTTATCGAATGCATTCTTACCACAATTAAGGGAACATATTTTAATGCAGTATAAGGTTGATAAAATTATACAAGAAGATAATAAAGTAATGTTACAAGGAAATCATGAACAAACGTTAGAGCAATTTACAATAACAAGTGATTTTGCTATTATTACAATTCCATTTTCAGCGTTAAGGTTTGTAGAAGTTCAGCCATACTATTTATTCTCTTATTTTAAAAAAAGAGCAATTCGTGAATTAAATTATATTGCTGCAACTAAAATTGCAATAGAGTTTAAAAGTAGATTTTGGGAGAAAGCGGGACAGTGTGGAGGTAAATCTATTACTGATTTACCGATACGTTTTACATACTATCCGAGTTATGGCATTCATACTCCAGGACCAGCTATCGTTATAGCAAGTTATACGTGGGCAGATGAGGCGTTAACATGGGATAGTCTCCCGCAAAGAGATCGTATTCGTTACGCATTAAAAAATTTAGCGGAAATATACGGTGACATCGTCTATAGTGAGTTTGTCACTGGAACATCTTTTAGCTGGAGTAAAAATCCGTATTCTTGCGGTGCATTTACAGCTTTCGAACCAGGCCAAGAGCTCGAGTTATTTCCGTATATTACACCACCATCTGGAAAAGTACACTTTGCAGGAGAGCATACGACATTAACACATGGATGGATGCAAGGGGCAATTGAGTCTGGAGTTAGAGTTGCATATGAAGTAAATGAACAGTGAATCTCTTATATTTACAAATGGTCATTCTTTTAATAAAATGATAAATATAAATCGTAATTATTACGCTTTGAATACATTTGAAGTAAAGAAATGGATGGTCGGTTGAATGAATAAAGTGGAGATTCATATATTAGGTGGTTTTTTAGGTAGTGGAAAATCAACATTATTACAAAATTTATTGTTAGCAGAGAAAAAGAAGAATAGAAAAGTTGCAGTATTAATGAATGAAATTGGTCAATACTCGGTAGATACAGATATTATTGGAAAAGAGAATGTTTTAAGAGAACTTCTTAAAGGATGTATTTGTTGTACATTAAAAGAAGAGCTTGAAATACAATTACATTCGTTATACCAACAAGAAAGACCAGATGTAATTTATATAGAAACGACAGGTGTTGCGCATCCAATTGAAGTGTTAGACGCGTGTGTCTCGCCAATTTTAGCTCCTTTTCTGGAAGTGAAATCAATTGTAGTCGTTTTAGATGCAGTAAGGTGGTTAAACCGAAGTATATTAAGTGCAAATGTACAACAGCTATTGCATGAGCAACTTAAATTTGGTAGTCACATTCTTGTTAATAAAGCAGATTTACTAACAGATGAAGATAAGAACACAGTATTTGAAGAAGTAAAGGCAATAAATGATCATGCGAAAATGTATGAGACAAAGTATTGTAATATATCTTTAAAAGATATAGAAGAAGCAGAATTTCCAAATGATGAGGAACATGAGACACTACATGTCAAACAGCATTTACATATACAAACGATGACATATCAATTTACGAAACCGATTGATCAAGACAAATTATATGAATGGCTTTCGAATTTACCAGATAGTATTTATCGAGTGAAAGGTTTTGTGAAATTCCGTGGAGATAAATACCCTCACCTATTCCAATATTCGTTCGGAGTACCAACTTTATTAGAACAAGACTTCGGTTTCCCGACAAACTTAGTAGTAATAGGAGAAGGACTAGATAAGAAACAATTGGCTGAAGGGTTAGAGAAAGTAGAACTTAACTCTAATTAAGGTGAAAAGACTAACTTAAAAAA
>NZ_JBNLYC010000102.1:0-16157 GCF_050172015.1 Bacillus sp. GMa5/1
TTAATAAGTTTATGAACATAAAAGACAAAGTGCATAAATAAAAAATTTATAGTTTTTTATATTAAGATGTTTCACAGAAAGGAGAGGACAGTAATTGGAACATTTACAGGAAGAATTGTATAAACAAATAAAAGAAGAAAAAGGTACAGTTACAATTTTCTTAAAGAGTGGCGTTAGAATAATAGGAGAAGTTGTTGGAGTGGATAAATTTACAGTTTTAATCTTAGTGGATGGAAAACAACAGCTTATTTATAAGCAGGCTATATCAACAATAATGAAATAAGACACTCTTGTTGAGTGTCTTATTTCATTATTGCTTGCATGCCTCAACATCAATGCCGGCAGCAATTAACTTCTTTTCTCCATCTTGTTCAATAATTTTTTGTAATTTAGATAGGAAAGAATCAAAGTTTGTATGCTTTGCTACTTGGAACGTCATTTTATGTTCAATTGGTAGCCACGTATCAATATCAGCTTCGTTATGCTGGATTTTCACCTCAAGTTTATCGAGTGCATTAGCAACTTTTGCTTCGTACGTTTCTTTCGCTTCAAACTCCATCCATAAGTCATATAATTCCTCGCCGAGAGAACCTGTTAACGTTTGTTTAATATTTAAAATAGCCTCCAGTTCATTTTTTTGTTTTTGTAGCTGTAATTCGTGACTATTCATTGTATCAAAAGCAGGAATATCACCAGCTTCGGCTTCGACTAGGTCGTGAATAATAACCATTTTAAGTAATTTCTCAATACTTACTTTTTGATCCAAATAAGGTTCAACTAAAATGGCCATTAGAGACATCCGCCATGTATGTTCGGCAACACTTTCTTGACGTCCGTTGGAAAGCCAGCTATGTCGCATTTCATATTTTAGTTTTTCTGCTAATGCAATGACTTGTAAAATGTTGTGTTCCATCGTGATCCTCCTCATTTATTCATACCATAATTCTAATATAGAAATGAAATGTGTCAATTTCATGAGTATATTGCGATAAACAGATGATAAGCGTATAATACATGTTATATGTGAAAACGTATTATTAAAATAAAAAAATGTTATATAAAAATGGAAAGGAAAGGGCAGAAATATGGGAGAGAAAAATCAAGTATTAGCTAGACCACAAAGAAGAAAAAGGAAGTTTGATATTTCTAGCCCAGTGGGCATTATAGTAGGTTTCATTATAGTGATAGCGGCAATTATGCTTGGCGGCGGTGGAATAAAAGCTTTCAAAAACTTTTTAGATGTTTCATCTATTTTAATTGTCATAGGGGGAACAACAGCGACAATTGTTGTGGCATATCGATTTGGAGAAATAAAAAAATATACGAAAAGCATTTTTACTGTTTTACATAGAAGAGAAGAAGATTTAGAACAGTTAACGGATTTGTTTGTCGATTTTTCGAAAAAGTCTAAAAAGAACGGCTTGCTTTCTTTAGAGGTAGATGGAGAGCAAGTAGACAATCCTTTTATTCAAAAAGGAATTCGATTAATGTTAAGCGGTTACGATGAAGATGAATTAAAAGAAGTGTTATTGAAAGATATTGAAACGGAAGTGTATGAGTTAAGAAAAGGAGCAGCATTATTAGATAAAATTGGTGATTTTGCTCCAGCTTGGGGAATGATTGGTACGTTAATCGGTCTTATCATTATGCTCCAAAACTTACAAGATACATCGCAAATTGGTACAGGAATGGCAGTTGCGATGTTAACGACATTATATGGGTCTGTACTTGCGAATATGATTGCAATCCCTCTTGCGGAAAAAGTATATCGTGGTATTGAAGATTTATATACAGAGAAGAAGTTTGTAATAGAAGCAATTTCAGAATTGTATCGTGGACAAATCCCTTCTAAATTAAAGTTGAAACTGGATACATACGTATACGAAACAAAGGTAAAAAAGGTAAAAGGAGCAGCCTAATATTTCAAGGAGTGGTATGATGAGTAAAGGACCGCAAAAGGGATCGCCTCGTTGGATGACGACTTTTACAGATTTAACGATGTTATTATTAACTTTCTTTGTATTACTAGTTGCTACATCAAAGCAAGATGCAGTAAAATTGTCAAAGATGCTTGAAAAGTTTAGTGATACGGGGCAAGTAGATGCAAAAGTAATGGAAAATACAATACCGGATATTTCACATGAAAAAAATGATGAAAAAATGATTTCAAAAAAGAGAATGGATGAATTATATAAGAAGTTAAAAGCATATGTAGATAATAATGGTATTAGTCAAGTGAATGTATATCGAGAGGATACAGGGGTAAGCGTCGTTATAGTAGATAATTTAATATTTGATACAGGCGATGCGAACGTTAAGCCCGAAGCGAAAGGGATAATAAGTCAATTAGTTGGATTTTTTCAATCCGTACCTAACCCAATTGTTGTAGAGGGACATACAGATAGTAGACCTATTCATAACGAGAAATTCCCTTCTAATTGGGAGTTATCTTCAGCACGAGCGGCAAATATGATTCACCATTTAATTGAAGTGTATAATGTGGACGATAAAAGGCTAGCTGCGGTAGGATATGCAGACACAAAGCCAATTGTACCAAATGATTCACCGCAAAACTGGGAAAAAAACCGTCGCGTTGTTATTTATATAAAAGAGTAGTATATTATTATTTTAATAATAAAATAATAAAAACACGAAAATTCTTTTAAAAAAATATTAAATTTTATCATTTTATTTTGTATAATGAGTGAGAATGATAAGGTGAAATATTAAGATATATTTATACATAGAAGGAGAGAATTAAAAAGAATGGCACATAAAATTTTAGTAGTAGACGATGCGATGTTTATGAGAACGATGATTAAAAACTTATTAAAAAGTAATGCTGAATTTGAAGTTATTGGCGAAGCAGAGAATGGGGTAGAAGCAATTCAAAAGTATAAAGAACTTCAACCTGATATTGTAACATTAGATATTACTATGCCAGAAATGGACGGGCTTGAAGCATTAAAAGAAATTATTAAAATTGATTCAAGTGCAAAGGTTGTTATTTGTTCTGCAATGGGACAACAAGGTATGGTATTAGATGCAATTAAGGGCGGGGCAAAAGACTTTATTGTAAAGCCATTCCAAGCGGATCGTGTAATTGAAGCTTTAACAAAAGTAGCAAATAGTTAATATAGAAGGGGTGCCACAAGGAATCAAAACAGTGATAGCGGATCGACGTGTGGCCCCCTTTTTTCTCATTGTAAAACACTAAATTGTTATACATAAATGAAATGTTTGTTAGACAGGTAGGGGATAAAAATGCAAACAGATCTATTAAATATATTTTTCGAAGAGTCAGAAGAACATTTACAGTCGCTAAATGAAAATGTGCTAGTGTTAGAACAAAATCCTGCTGATATGGATGTTGTAGGAGAAATATTCCGATCCGCTCATACATTCAAAGGTATGTCTGCGAGCATGGAATTTACAGAAATGGCTGATTTAACGCATAAGATGGAAAATGTGTTAGATGAAATTCGTCATGGAAATATAGTTGTAAATGCGGATATTATTGATGTGATTTTTGAGTGCATTGATAATTTGGAGAAGATGGTTGCAGATGTGCAACAAGGTGGAATGGGCAATATTGATGTAGCCTCAACTAAACAGAAATTAGAAGCATTATTGAACGGCAATGTAGAAACTCCTACGGAACATATAGAGCAAAATCATATAGACACCGATGATGCAGTTTCGCATGAAGTGCATATAACAGTTGAACAGCAAGCAATTTTAAAAGCGGTACGTGCTATTATGTGTATTGAAGCATTGCAAAATGTAGGGAATATACAAAAAACAGCTCCGAGTATTGAAGAAATTGAAGCAGATGCTTTCGGATTTGAATTTACAGTATTTATGGATACTGATTGTAGTATAGAAGAATTGAAACAAGTAGTACTTCATGTTTCTGAAATTGAGAAAGTGGAAGTAAAGCAAGGAGAACCTATATCGAAGGAAGTAGCTTCTAAAAAAGTCGTTACACAAGAAGTTGTGCAAGTAGAAGGAAAGCTACAACCAGCTGTGGCTACGCAGGTAGAATCACCAATAGAGGCAACGAATCAACCTTCAAGTGCTATGCCAGCTAAAAGTACTACAAAAACGAAAAATGCTAAAGTGGAGAATCGTTCAATTCGTGTTCAATTAGAAAAAATCGAAAGATTAATGAATATGTTTGAAGAAAGTGTAATTGAACGTGGGCGCATTGATGAATTGGCTCAAACGATTCAAAACAAGGAGCTAATTGAACATTTAAATCGATTAGGCGATATTTCAAAAGATATTCAAAATGTACTATTAAATATGCGTATGGTGCCGATTGAAACTGTGTTCAATCGTTTCCCGCGTATGGTACGTATGTTAGCGAAAGATTTAGGGAAAAAAATCGATTTACAAATTACAGGTGAAGATACTGAAGTAGATAAAATTGTTATTGATGAAATCGGTGATCCGCTCGTTCATTTAATTCGAAATGCAATCGATCACGGTGTTGAAACTGTTGAAAAACGACGTGATGCAGGTAAAAATGAGACAGGTACGATTAAATTAGAAGCCTTTCATAGTGGAAATCATGTCGTTATTCAAATTACGGATGATGGAAACGGTATTAATAAAGGGAAAGTATTAGAAAAAGCGATTAAAAATGGCGTTGTAACTGAAGCAGATGCGAATAGATTAACAGATCGTGAAGTGTTTGATCTTATTTTCCAACCGGGATTTAGTACAGCTGAAGTTGTATCAGATCTTTCAGGACGCGGTGTCGGATTAGATGTTGTAAAACATACGATTCATAGTTTAGGTGGACATTTAATTATTGATTCTGAGGAAGGAAAGGGAAGTACATTTAGAATTGAACTTCCATTAACGTTATCTATTATTCAATCTATGCTTGTTCAAACGAATGATAAGCGTTATGCTTTACCTCTTGGAAATATCGTTGAAGCAATTCGAATTAAGAGAGAAGACATCCAATCCTTACAAGGAAAAGATGTATTAAATTATCGTAATCAAATTATTGAAGTGAAACATTTAAGTACTGTATTTGGTGAAAAAACAGTAGATGAGGCGTTTGCGTCATATGATGGTCAAATGGTTCCTGTGTTAATTGTTCGTAACACACATCGCAGCTATGGACTTATTGTAAACACAATTATCGGTCAAAGAGAAATAGTCTTAAAGTCATTAGGTGACTTCTTTGCAGAGAGTTCTAACTATTTCTCTGGTGCGACGATTCTCGGTGATGGACGAGTGGTCCTCATTTTAAACCCAGAAGGTTTATAATAGGAATGAAGGAAAGCTCCCCACTTGTATACAATTGGGGAGCTTTTTGGCTAATCGTTACGAATCTAATAATGGGATACATAGTAACGTTTTATACTAATGAGTTTGCTAAAATAAAATAAGAGTTTATATTATTTGATAGAAAAACAGAAATGAGGAGGCAGGGAAAATGCCTGAGCAACACACAAAAGGGGATACGAGCACGATTGTGCTAGAAAAAGAAAATGAGCATTTAACGCCCCAAGAATGCGATATTCTTGGCGAAATTGCAAATATATCATTTGGTTCAGCTTCGACTGTATTATCAACAATTTTAAATAGGCAAGTAAGCATTACTGCTCCTCGTATAGAGTTGGTAGATTTATATGATTCAAGAGATGTCGAAGTTCCACATGTTGTATTAAACATTCATTTTACAAAAGGATTAGATATGGAAAACCTTCTTGTTCTTAAGCAAGATGTTGCATTGTCCATTGCTGATTTAATGATGATGGGAACAGGTGAAGTCGAGGACGGAAAAGAACTTGGTGAATTAGAGCTAAGTGCTGTACAAGAAGCGATGAATCAAATGATGGGATTCGCAGCTACATCTATGTCGGAATTCTTCCAAGATACAGTAGATATGTCTCCGCCGACGATTAAAGTTGTAAAGTTATCAGAAGAAATGGAGAAAATCTCTGAAATCGATGGGAATCATACGATTGTTAAAGTATCGTTTGATTTAAAGATAGATAATCTTGTAAACTCTAAACTTGTACAAATTGTTTCAGTTGAGCATGCGAAACAAATGGTAAATAAATTAATGCAATTATCTGGTGGAGTAGAAGAAACAGACGAACCAGCAGAAGTAGTGGAAACTGAGATTGTAGAAGAACAAGTTGAAAAAGAGCATTTAACACAAGAAGAGAAAGATGTGCTTGGTGAAATTGCAAATATTTCAATTGGCTCCGCTTCAACAGTATTGTCAACGCTTTTAAATCAGCCAGTTACAATTAGTACACCAAATGTGGAAGCAATCAATGTTCGTCATTATGATGGAGTACCAGTACCATTTGTTATTTTAAATGTCGACTTTGTTGAAGGGCTAAAGAATGAGAATGTATTCGTATTTACGAAAGATGTTGCCTTAACAATGGTAGATTTAATGATGATGGGAACAGGGGAAGTTGACCCAGAAAAAGAGCTTACTGAATTAGAACTGAGCGGTATTAAAGAAATTATGAACCAAATGATGGGTCATGCTGCTACGGCGATGTCAGAAATGTTTCAAGAAAAAATGGACATGACGCCGCCAAATGTTAAATTTGTAACGTTAAAAGAAGAAATGGAATATTTGGGAGAGTCAATGGAAGTGGACGAACTCGTTCAAATTACGTTCAATCTTGAAATTGGCGATTTGCTTCAATCGAAGATGTATCAAATTTTGCCAATTTCCGAAGCGAAAGAAATGGTAAGGCGACTTCTGTATCCGATGGTGGAAGAAGAAGAGATTGCCACAGAAGAAATTGAAGAAGAAAAAATTGTAGAACCAGTTGTGCAACCTATTGAATTTAAAGAAGTAAAACAAATGGAACCAGTATATATGGACACGTCCATTCTACAAAATGTAGAAATGAACGTGAAATTTGTATTTGGAAGTACAGTGAAAACGATTCAAGATATATTAAGTTTACAAGAAAATGAAGCAGTTGTACTAGATGAGGATATTGATGAACCGATTCGTATTTATGTAAATGATGTATTAGTGGCGTATGGTGAACTTGTAAATGTAGATGGATTTTTTGGAGTAAAAGTGACGAAATCACTATAAGGCATTGAAATAGGAGTTTGAACTAGTAGATGAAAAACGTAAAGTTTTTTCTAATGAGTTGGCTATGCATACATGTGTGCTTGTTCTTCCCCTTGCAAAGTCAGGCTGAGGAACAAATTGAGTCAGATCAAAAAATAAATGAAGTGAATGTACAAGAAGAAAATAAGGAATCTCAAGAATCGTCAGAACAAGTGGAAACGAAGCAAGATGAAGAGAAACAAAAAGAAGCAGAGCAACAAGAAGCAGAGCAACAAGAAGTAGTAAATAAACAATTGAATAAAAGAAAGATAGAAACAGAACAAGGAATTATTACAGTAAATAAGCCGGAGCTTAAAGTTGGCGAAGAAGTGCGAATTGCTGTAGAACCAAATGGGAAAAACATTCAAAGTATGAAAGGTATATTGCAGCTACAAAAAAATGGCGAGCAATATGCGCAAGAAAGAATACTATCTTTTGAGTATGATGAAGAAACGAAGAGCTGGGTTGCTAACTATAAAGCAGGGAATTTTGATTTGCAAGGTGATTGGAATCTTCAGCTCGTTCAAAGTTACAAAGAGAATGAGAAAGAAGAAATCGTAAAAAATGAAGTGAAAGTCCCGCTCATTCGTATTAAAAATGAAACGCCAACTATAGATAAAGAATTGCCAAAGTTACAGAAAGTTACTATTGATGAAGTAAAAGAGAACTTAGTTGAACGAAAACAGGGAGATTCTATACATATACGAGTAAAAGCGTCAGATATAGAATCGGTTGTAAAAGAAGTGCGCGTTACATTAAAAGGGAAAGAAAATAAAGAGCTTTCGTTTTTATTAGACTACAACAAGCATGATATGGATTGGCAAAAAGTATTTGAAATAACAGAAGCATTGCCGGCTGGGCCATACGAATTACTTGTAGAGATAATAGATGCAGCAGGTAATAAACTTGTTGAAGAAAGTGAATATACCATTTCTGTTTTGGCGCCAAAAAACGAAGATGATAAAAAGATAGAAGAGAAAGAGAAAGAAGAGAAATTAGATAATAAACTAGAAAATGAATTAGAAGATAAGAAAGAAAATGAGAAGCAAGAAGATTTGAAAGTCAAAAACCCGCTTCTAGAAGAAAAATTGCCGGTTGTTCAAATTCCGAAGCAAGATGAGAAAGTAAATAAGTTTATAAAAGAACCGTTGAAAGAGAAATTTACTTACGTTATAAAAGAGCCGTTCGAAGACAACAAGGAAGTACATAAGGCGAAGGACCAAAAAGAGAAAAATAACAAACAAGTTGTCTCTAAAAAGAAAGAACAAAAAGAAGAAACGAAAGACAAGGAAGAAGAAAAAGGTGAACAGGGAGTACAAGCTTCGGATGTATTTACTATCATGTCAGGTTTGTTCGTACTGTTTTTAGTTTTAAAGAGTAATAAAGAATGGGGCTAATTATTTCATAGTAGTGGAGGCGCTTAAATGGAGATTAAACGTACGACAATTGAAGATAAGACGCTACAACCATTAAAACAGCCTGCAGCTATTTCGGAACATGAAATCCAGAAAGAACGAAAGCGTAGCAATTTAGTGTTTACTGGACAGTCTAAAATTATTTCGAAAAATAATGAGATAGGTATTTTACTTGCAAGTTTAAGTGATGGAAAGATTATGAAGGAAATGCTTTCTAAAGAGATGGATACAGTGTTACAACTTTTTAAAAAGTTACATACGTTATCTGAAGAAGGAAAGCAATCAGAAAAAGTGTTTGAACAAGTAATTAGAAGCCTGCAAGGACTTATTAAGCAGGCGCATATAAAAGAACTTCCTTTGTTAGATGGAACATATGATTTCGCTGAAGTACAACTATCATTTGGTAGAAAAGTACATATTCCATTACTAGATGTAAGTGCACTTATCTCTAGAGTGGAAAGTGATTCTTCAGAAGGAAATATAAATTTGATGGTAACGGTTATTACTGCTTATATAACGAAATTGTCTAACGAAACAATTTTAATTAGCGTTACAGACCGCATTGCTAAAGATCGGGATGTAAGTGTATGGAGAGCGCTTGCGGAAATGAACATGACACAATTGTCACAGGCGTTGAAACAAACGATGCAAGAACATAAATGGTCTATGACGTTTCTTTTTCTCTTCATATGGATTGTCGGTATTATTTTAATTCGAGTTATGTAAAAAGGTCGTCACTCCATTGTGACGACCTCTTTTATATTTTTTCGTAGAAGAATGTATCAAATCGCTGAAGATTGTAACGTTCGGGTGTTAAAATTTGTTCCGTACTACCAACAAATAGTACACCGCCTTTTCGTAAAGAACGACTAAATTTTTCGTAAAGTTTTACTCTTGCTTCTTCTGTGAAATATATCATTACATTACGACAAATAATCAAATCATAATTTGTATCGAATGACTGCATTAAAAGGTCATGTTGTTTAAACGAGACGTTTTGTTTAATGTTTTGATGCAATGAATATAGACCATTCTCTTTTGTGAAATGACGTTCTTTCAAATCAGTAGGTAATTCCTTTAACGAACGTTCTGTATATTGACCGCGTTTTGCAGTTTCTAAAATATGAAAATCAAGATCTGTTGCTTGAATTTCAAAACGGAATGGAGCTAGATGCTTTGATAAAATTAAAGAGAGTGTATACGGTTCTTCACCAGCAGCGCAAGCGGCACTCCATACCTTTAATTTTCCGCTATTTTGTTCGAGTAATTTTGGTAGTGCTTTCGACTCTAAAGTTTGCCATCGTTCTTTATTTCTAAAAAACTCTGAAACGTTAATTGTAATATAGTCAATAAAATTTAAAAATAAATTTTGATCAGCGCGTAATTTGTTTAAAAAATTAGTGTAGTTTTCGAAGCCTTTTCTCGAAATGAAAGCATCGATTCTACGGCGCATTCTATCTTGTTTATATGAAGCGATGTCCATATTGAATTGTTGTTTAAAACTCGCGATAAAATGATCATAATCTTGTTCAATTATCATATTTACAATGGGCACAATAATGGTATTGTGCCTCCCCCTTTACATCATACGAATTTTTTGTTCAAAGCTTTTTTTCATTTGCTTTTCATGTAATCCTGGTAAATCATAAATGACAGCATCAATACCTGCTTCTTTTGCAACATCGACAGGGATGACAGATGTATGTTTGTCACCATTATAAAAACAGAGAACTAAATCAGTGTCTTCAATAATTTGTTTAACAAAAAACATATAATCTGATCGGTAAATGGAGTCGGAAGGATGATCAAAAGCAACATATTCGGCTCCGTGTTTTTTTAAGTAATCAACGACTTCTTGAAATTCATCTGTTATTGCTGGCAATGGTTGCAGCGTGTAAAGGCATAAATTTTGAGCGAGTCTTTCATTCTCAACGAAAAAACGAAGAACCTCATTTTCAATAGATTTATAACATAATATGTAAATTTTATGTTTGTGAGCATAGTCAGTTAAAAATTTTTTAATTTCTTCTTGATCTAATGCTGTTAATTGATTTGAACCACAAAGGAAAATATTCATAGAATTGTGCCACCTCATGCTAAATTGTAACATATCTTTTATAAAAAATAACTGCAAAATGTTACTGTTCAGAGTATAATTATAAATAACTGGATTTTACGATTAAGTTTAGGAAGAAATAAAAAAATAAATAGGTGATATATATGCTACGTTCTATCTCGCATAATCCAATTTTATCGCATATACCGCCTGCTACTCAAATGCCGAAAGAAGCAAATGTCAGGACAGGACTTGCATTTTCGGATAATTTGCATGCAGATCCGAAAAAAGATAAATTGCTAGAACAAATGGAAGCGTTTGTCGATAATATTGGAGAAATTAAAGAGAAAATTGAAATGGAATTAACGCTTGATAATGTAATGGAATACAAAAATACAGTAAAATCATTTTTGAATTTTTACGTTGATAATGTATTGCAGTATAAAGATGTCATGTCTCGTCACCCGCGTTACGGATATTCACAGAAAATGACGATTGTGAAACAGGCAGAAATGGGATTGAATGAATTAGAAGATGTTATGAATTTAATTAATACGAAAACAGGACATTTAGAAATGTTAAATCAAATTGGAGAAATCCATGGTTTAATTGTGAATTTAGTCTTGTAAAAGAAAGGAAGCTATATGTACATACAATTATATGAAAAACTCGTTATTATTCAAAAAGCGTATGAAAATATTCAAGCGCTTGGAGAGCAAATATATGAGAATTTGAAAAATAAAAATGTAAATGCAGTTCAAAAGTTGCAAGTAGAGCAATTGCAGTACATTGATGGTTTAAAAGGGTTATCAAGCTCATTTGAAGAAATGGTTGTTCAGTTCTGTAAAGAACAAGGGGTTGAATCGTTTCGTGTAAGTGCGTTATTTTCGTATTTTTCTCAAGAAGAAATTGAAAAAATGGAAGAATTACAAAAAAACGTAACTGAATTAGAAGAGAATGTAAAAATGATTCTTTTGAAAAATCAATATTACTTAAACGTACTATTAAAAACTACAGAAAGTATTGTGGATTCTGTTTCTGAATATAACTTAGAGCGAAACAATAATTCGCAAATCTTTATGAACGAACTATTGTAAAGGAGAAGGGAAGCTTTATGAGATTATCTGATTATAATACACCGCTATCGGGCATGTTAGCGGCTCAAATGGGGTTACAAACAACGAAACAAAACTTGTCTAACATTCATACACCGGGTTATGTTCGTCAAATGGTGAATTACGGATCTGTTGGAGCAAGCAATGGTCATACGCCAGAACAGAGAATTGGTTACGGTGTACAAACGCTAGGTGTTGACCGTATTACTGATGAGGTAAAGACGAAGCAGTTTAATGATCAATTATCTCAGCTCTCTTACTATAACTACATGAATTCAACATTATCACGTGTAGAGTCTATGGTTGGAACGACAGGAAAAAATTCATTATCTAGTTTAATGGACGGTTTCTTTAATGCCTTTCGTGAAGTAGCAAAAAATCCAGAACAACCAAACTACTACGATACATTAATTTCTGAAACTGGGAAGTTCACTAGTCAAGTAAATCGTCTTGCGAAAAACTTAGATACAGTGGAAGCGCAGACGGCAGAAGATATTGAAGCGCATGTTAATGAATTTAATCGTCTTGCTGCTAGTTTAGCAGAAGCGAATCATAAAATTGGGCAAGCAGGTACACAAGTACCGAATCAACTTTTAGACGAACGCGATCGCATCGTTACAGAGATGTCTAAGTATGCAAACATCGAAGTATCTTATGAATCTATGAATCCTAATATCGCGAGTGTTAGAATGAATGGTGTTTTAACAGTAAATGGACAAGATACATATCCACTTCAATTAAATAAAGAAAAAGACCCAATGTCAGTTGAGATTTACGGTTCAGAAATCTCTGTAACTAGCGGAGCGATAAAATCAGCGATTGATACGAAAGCGAAAATTGTTGATTATAAAAAAAATCTTGAAGACTTAATGAGTTCAGTGAAAACTCAAGTGAACACAGTGATGGGAAAAGATTTCTTCGTTGGAGATTATGCGAAAGAGATGAAGTTAAATCCAGAATTCCAAAAAGATGTTTCGAAAATGAAAATATCTGCTGAAACAGCAAATAAACTAGCAGCAATTACAGATGGAGATTATAAAGAAGGTCTTTCTTATAAAGCAGCATTAGACCAATTTATAGTTCGTGTAGCTTCTGATAAAAGTGCAGTGAATGGTTATCAAAAAATTCATGGCGACTTACTAGAAGGTATTCAGCAAGAAAAGATGAGCGTTGAAGGGGTAAATATGGAAGAGGAAATGGTAAATTTAATGGCCTTCCAAAAATATTTCGTGGCGAACTCTAAAGCTATTACTACGATGAATGAAGTGTTTGATAGTCTTTTTTCGATTATTCGATAGGTGATAGTAATTGATTGAAAATATATAAGGAGGAGATAGAAATGAGAGTATCTACATTTCAAAATGCAAACTGGGCAAAGAATCAGTTGATGGATTTGAACGTGCAACAGCAATACCATAGAAACCAAGTAACTTCAGGGAAGAAAAATCTTCTTATGAGTGAAGATCCACTTGCGGCAAGTAAGTCATTTGCGATTCAACATTCATTGGCGAATATGGAGCAAATGCAAAAAGATATAGCGGATTCGAAAAATGTATTAACACAAACTGAAAATACTTTACAAGGTGTTTTGAAATCTTTAACAAGAGCAGATCAATTAACAGTACAAGCATTAAGTGAGCAAAATGGTGAAAAAGAATTGAAAGCCATCGGTGCAGAGATTGATCAAATTTTAAAACAAGTTGTATATTTAGCAAATACGAAAGAGCAAGGTCGTTATATTTTCGGTGGTGATAGTGCAGAAAAGTCACCATTTACAGAAGATGGTACGTACCAGGGTGGACAAAATGATGTGAACTGGCAACTAAATGACGGTTATGAGTTAAAGGCATTCCGTAACGGAGAAGCATTATTATCCCCGGTTATAAAAACGTTAAAACAGATGAGCGAAGCGATGCAAAAAGGGGACCAAAAAGCGTTACAACCGTTATTAGGAGAAAATAAGAAAAACTTAGATGGCATCATTAACCGTACAACTGAAGTTGGTTCAACAATGAACACAATGGAGACGTTTAAAACAATTTTAAGTGAGCAAAATTTAGCGCTTCAAGAAAACCGTAAAGAAATTGAGGATGTTGATTTAGCGGTCGCAATTTCTGACTTGGCATATATAAATGCAACGTATGAAGCGACGCTTAAAGCGGTTAGTACGATGAGTAAAACGAGTATTTTAGACTACATGTAATCTATAAGGAGTGAGAAAAATGGCAGGAACAACGATGACAGGTATTGGTGGTAGACAACAAATTTGGAACCTCGGAAATAATATGATCGATACTTCTAACCTAGTAGAATTAGAAATGCAAGCGTTAGATATGAGAAAAACACCATATACGAAAGAAAAGAACGACCTTACAAATGATAAATTATTATATACAAGTTTAAAATCAGAATTTAGTTCTTTCACACAAACGTTTAAAAACTTAGCGGCTTTTAAAGGGAATGAGAAAAAAGTAACGACAACACAAGACGGTTATATTAATGTAAAAGCAGATGGTGGTGCGATTGCAGGAACTTTTAATATGACAATTACACAGCTCGCGCAACGTCATCAAATAGCTTCTAATGAAATTAAAGATATAAATGCGAAACTTCCTAAAGATGAAGTATTAAAACTAGGCGATAAAGAACTAAAAGTAACAACTGATATGACATATAAAGATTTAATTAACAAAATTAATGATGGAGATTATGGTGTATCAGCTTATACACTTGGAAATAAAATTTTCATGACCTCTAAAAAAGAAGGGGCAATGAATGAAATTAAATTAGAAAAGACACCGCCTAATGTACTTACAGATTTGTTTTATACGAAAGTGGAAGGTACAGATGAGAATAATCAACCTACGACAGAAATGAAATTAAATACTATTAACGAAGCGCTAGATGCAAAATATAGTATTAATGGTGTTGAGGGAAAAAGTGATAGTAATACAATTGAAGCATTACCAGGTGTGAAAATTGAGCTATTGAAAGTAACGGAATCAAAGGTGGAAAATAAACCAGAAGATGGAACAGGTACAAATGCAGATCAAAAAGCAAAAGGTATAGATCTAAAATTTACAGTAAATGACTCAAACGTAACAGACGCATCGAATGTTATTAAAAAAATGGTAGCTGATTATAATAAAGCTGTTTCTACAGTAGATATCTTTGCTGGAAAAGGTGGAGCTTTCCAAGGGCAAGCTATTATGCAAAGTGTACGTCAGGCAATGAACAATGTCGTAACATTTTCTCAAGATGGTAATTATTTATTCACATTCGGTATTCAATTAAAGCAAGATGGAACGATGGAAGTTAATGATGAAAAATTAACACAAGCATTAAAAGAAAAACCCGATGCAGCGAAGCAATTTTTCTTTAGTTCTAACGGTTTAGGAAAAATGATGGAAGAACCGCTTGATAAACTATTCGGTGATAAAGGTGTAGTCGGCGAGAGAGTTAAAAACATTGACTCACGTGTAAGTGATTTAGATAAAAAAATTAAAGATATTGAGACGCAAAACTTGCAAAAGCAAGATGAAATCGTGAAGAAGTATCAAAAGCTAGAGAGTACATTGGCGGCGCTTGATAGCCAACTAAAAACAATTAAAGCAATGACAAAACAAAAAAGTGATGATTAATGAAAGTTGAGGAAGTGATCGTATGCAAGCATGGCAACGTTATATGCAAAATGATATTATGACGAGTAATCCGATTAAAAATACAATTTTTATTTATGAAAGATGTATTGTAGAGTTTCGTAATTTAGAAGAACTTTTACATACTTTTAAACTTCAAGAAGGGGACGCACTTCTTGAAAAATTAGAACGTATTTTTGAAGAACTAAAGCTTCAATTAAATCCTGAGATTACGAAAGATTTATATGATAGTCTCTATGGTTTATATGATTGGATTAGCATTCAAATTCAAACGATGAAAGTAACGCGTGAAGCGAAAGATATTGATGCAATTGTGAAAGTGTTACAAGATTTAATAGACGGTTACCGCGGAGCACTTGAAAATGAACAATGATATTTATCGGACGTTTGTCAGCTGTTTTAATGAAATCGGTGAGTTGCAAGTGTCAGACAGAGAGTTTGCTGAGAAGAGTGAAATGTTAAATCGCTGGATGATGACATTGGATGAAGAAACGCGTGCGCAAGTTGCGGCGGAGGTAAGCCCATTCATTATTAAGGCAGCTCAACATATTCGAGATAAGCAAAAGATTTTGGAAGAAATGATTATGACAAATGATGGGCGAATGAAGGCTAATTCATTTTACGGTAAATATTAATAATAACGTTTGGAAACAGATTCCCCTTTTAAAAGGGGGTCTATTCCTTCGTTTACATAAAGAACTCCGCTGATTGAGGTTTCATTTTATGACTGTGATGAAAAAATAATAGTAATCTAAATAATAGAAAAATGGACTTTAGTTTATAGTTTATATATTGAAATGT
>NZ_JBNLYC010000103.1:0-15957 GCF_050172015.1 Bacillus sp. GMa5/1
ATAATAAATTTTCATTATGAACATTATTTATCTCGAACTCAAGATTTATTATAAGTTACTTATTTTTTATTGTCAATAAGTCCTTACTTTCATTTTTCTTGTTTTCACTTATGGTTCCCTACCTTAACAAACATTTTTTGTTCTTTCAAGTGAACGAGCACTTTTCATTACATGTGAAAACCTTTATAAACGCCTTTATCCCAGTGGATTACAATGATTTTTCAAGAAATTAAAGTAATAATATTCAGAAAATTAAAGAGTGTTTTTTCACACCTTATTTTCATTCCTTTACCCGATAAATTTTAAAAACTAAAAGCCATACAAATGTATGACTTTTAGCTTATTGACGTCTCAAATTTTGCTTTCTCTACATATACTTTACGAAATTTCATATAGCATCCAATACGCCAAGGTACTATATAACAAACCGCAAGAGTGTAGAAAAGAATGCCGATTGACTTTGGATCTAGACCTTGTAAATGTCTTCTAAAATAAGCACGTAAAAGAACGATAACTAAAAATGTAGCAATAAAAGCGATACTTTTTTTGCATAAATTTGACCATCTTCTCTGACTTCATACCCACTTAAAATAATAAGTGGAATTGACAATAACAGTCCGATCCCAGCAGCTATACCAATTTGCCAACCAGCAAGTTGTATAGCTGCTGCGTATAAAGAAAAACCTGGTAATAAGAAGAATAATGGCAATAGTAGTCGTCTTCCTTTATTATTAATTGGTCGATTCATAGAGCGCATGCGTCTAAATATAACGAGCCCTATGACGAGTAAAAAAATTGTAATACTGTACGAACCTTGCTGCAAGTGAATCTCTCCCCAAAAATAGTCATTTTCAAAAATACTCCCCTATTATACTCCTAATTTTTCCAAAAATATAATTATTCCTCTAAAAAATCTTACACATCAAATATACTTTTAGGTTTGATTTACTATAGGAAACAATTCCGAAAGAGGAACTACTCTCCCCACCTCGTCTTTAAACACAATATGCTCTCTAGTTAAATGGCGCGGGCTCTTCACTCCCGCCGCTGCCGCTAATGAAAATAAACTATATCTCATACTAATAATATAATTCATGACTCGCCACTTCTTCTCATACGGATCTAACGCTTTTTGATAATGCGGATTCGTCGTGGCTACACCAGATGGACATTGACCAGAATTACATTGAAGGGCCATAATACAGCCACTTGCCATCATAAACCCACGGGCTGAACTTACAGCATCCGCCCCAATCGCTAAAGCAATCGCCACTTTATCTGGTGTGATTAATTTACCCGATGCAAATACTTTAAACTTGTTACGGACACCATAATGGTTTGCTGTATCAATAAATGTAAGTAATGCTGGAATAAGCGGCAGTCCCATACAATCTGCCATCGATTTATACGTTGCCCCTGACCCGCCTTCTGAACCGTCGATTGTAATAAAATCTGGGTAAATGTTTAGTTCTTTCATTGTTTTTATTAAATCTTCCAAAGGCTCCTGCTGACCAATTACAATTTTCATTCCAACTGGTTTACCGCTGTTTTCTTGCAACTGTTGAATAAAACAAAGTGTATCCGCTGCATTCTTTAAAAATGAAAATCGATTCGGTGAATTAATCGTCTCTCCCTTTCGGACGTTGCGAACAAAAGCAATTTTCTCATTTACTTTTTGTCCCTCTAAATGACCACCACGTATTTTAGCACCTTGCCCAAATTTCAATTCGAATGCTCTAATATTACTTTCTTTCGCTTTCTCCATGAATTTTCCCATTGAAAAATTACCGTCTTCATCACGGTATCCAAATAACCCTGGACCAATTTGCGCAACGATATTCGCTCCTGTATGTAAATGTTCTGGAATAACGCCACCTTCACCCGTATTAATCCACGATCCGCCTGCCATTTTTGCTCCAAAACCACTCGCTAAAATATAATTTTCTCCAATCGCACCGTAAGAAGTCGCAGATGCACCAAACATGCCATGTAGCTTCCACGGATATTTACGGTTCTCACCGACTATAATTGCATCATCTTCTTCGTACAGCCAAAGATTCGTTGTATCCGCTGTCAATTTTTCTCTTCTTGAAAATAACCCTTCTTTATGAATCACGTACTTTTTACCTTCCCGCTCTTGCGTGAGATTCACACTTAATTCCTCAGTTAATATCGGAAATAATGTATTAGCAATATAATATCCAGAAGCTTCAAAATCTCGTTTTGATCCAAAACCAAGTATTTCAGAGCGATATTTCGCTAAAAACATAACACTTTGAAAATCATAACGTGAGAAAGGCTTTCCATCCGTATCATGATCAAACCAATATTGTCGAAATTCAGGCCCTATCTTTTCCAGTAAGTAGCGCATTCTTCCTAAGTACGGATGTAATTTTAAAATAGAATGGTATGTTCGTTTTTTTATAAAAAATGTAATGATAAAAAAGACGATTAAAAGCAACATTAAAAATAGTAATATACTAATAATAACGAGTAGCGTTTCACTCATCCCGCTTCCCCCTATGAAATTCCATAATAAAAGGAGAACACTCGATGTGCTCTCCTTTTATCTTTATTCATACTAACGTAGCAAGATGCTCTTTCGCGTCATATTCAACTAAACTTTCAGCGTGTTTAATTCGATGAACAAAGTCTGGATTAGCAATTAACGGTCTTCCGAATGCCGCTACATCAATCGTTCCTTCTTGCAACGCTTCTTCGGCCTCTTTCGGATTTAAATTACCAACCCCAACAATCGTACCATCCCAATATTTTCTTACTAGTTGATGAAAATTCTTTCCGTCAGCAATCTCTTGCGTATAATTCATCGTTGAAGGATGGATCATCGTTAACCCAACCTCTTTAAACATATTTATGAACGTTTCAATTGCAAACTCAGGGTTTTCCCACATATAAGTAGGATTATCACCTTTGAAAGCAGAGAAACGAAGAAGTGTTTTATTAGCTCCAACAGCTTCTATTACAGCCGCCGTTACTTCTTTCATAAACGTTAACCTTTGTTTTAAATCACCGCCATATTTATCTGTTCGCTTATTCGCAAACTCATACGTAAATTGATCGATTAAATATCCGTGTGCACCGTGAATTTCTACTCCATCAAATCCAGCTTCGATCGCATTTTTCGCAGCTTGTGCGTATTGACCGATCACTTCTTGTATTTCTTCTAACGTCATTGCTTCTGGCGTATCAAACGGTTTACGAAAGCGTGGAACATTCCCCTCTGCAGCGATAGCCGACGGTGCTTGTGGCATTTGACCACCAATTATTTCATGATGACTCATACGCCCAACATGCCATATTTGAGCAATAATCGTCCCGCCTTCTTTATGTACTGCCTCTGTAACAGGTTTCCAAGAATCGATTTGTTCTTGTGTATAAATACCTGGTACTCCTGGGTTTCCTTTTGCTCTCGGACTAATGACAATTCCTTCTGTAATAATTAGTCCTATTCCATCCGCAGCACGTTTTCTGTAGTACTCCACTACATCAGCACCAACTGCTCCAGTCTCATTATCTGCAAAGCATCTTGTCATCGGTGCCATCGCTATACGATTACGAAGAGACCAAGTTCCAACTTGAATTGGATCAAACAACTTTGTTTCTTCAACGTTTTCAAAAAATCCCCCAGCATTTACATTTGTTCCTTCATAAATACTCGCTGCTTTATTACTTGAACTTGTCATTTTTCTTCCCCCTAAAAAATCTTACTATAATCGCATCATACTTACTTTTAGATAGTAACGTCAATTTTTACGACTTTACAATAAAAAATTCGAATATCCAAAAAATAAAATGCTATAAATAATATTAAAAAGGTTTCCTTAGGAGGAAACCTTTTTTGTTGACCATATATGGCTGTCAATTCGTTTATCTCTTTAATAAAAAACACCTTATCAATAGAAGTGAAAATGGTTCAGTATTCTTCTAAAAATAATAACTTATATACCTAAAACAATGAAAGCCCTACCTCTCTTTCATCCTTACGGCTCCTCGTCCGTGCCAGTGTGAATCAGGATTGCAAAAATCAAGTAACTATTTTATCGAAGTATTCAATTAAACTTCGAACATTCATAAATGAAATTAAAAAATAAAAATGGATTTGATTGTAGTAATAACAATAGAGGTAATGCTCTAAAAGTGGTTTGAAAGAGTTGAATGTCTTTGAAATGATAAATTTTCTATAATTATGTTCCCAAAAAATTCAAGATCTTTTTTGGGATATAATACATTATTTGTAATGAACCTTAACAAAAGCTTTTTATCTGATTTTCTGTGATACCTTCAATTAATCCCAGTTCACTAATCAAAAATTCATATGCGTTATCTAACATCTTCTTTTCGCTTGCATTAAGTGCTTTTTCTTTCTGTATACGCATTAAATCACGCACAACTTCAGCACCTTCTTGCATTTTACCCGTCTTTATTTTATCAGTGTTCAATTTATACCTTTGTTTCCACGTAAGTAATCTATCTGATTCCCCATGTTGAAAAATATCCATTATGTGTGCTAATGCGGTTATATCCGTAACTGGTCGTATATTCGAATTCAATATTCTCCCTGCTGGAATCATTAGTTCCATATTACTAGCCGACATTTTTATAACATAATACTGTTGTTTTTCTCCTGAGATTTCCTTCTCTTCTATGGCTTTAATTATACCTGCTCCCTGCATTGGATAAACAATGTTATCGCCAATTTGAAACAAATAATCCACCTCCATATATGGTAACCTTCTCAAGCTTAACACACTTTTAGTTTTTTAGCAAAATTTTTATTTTATCATAAAATTATTTTACGAGTCAATACTTCAGAAGCAAGAAATTAAATTTACACAATACACTATAAAAATCGCAATTCCATTAACGGTTCCACACACATTCATTCTCCTTTAACACAAAAACACATCACTACATTTAAGTAGTGATGTGTTTTTGATAAGGCATAAATAAATATCTACTTTTCCGTCTATATACTAACCTGTTTGCTAACTGTTTCCCTCGCTAAAAGAAAACTCATAATCACTTGCGCTGCTACTCTACTCGTCATATCTCTGAAATCAAGAGTTGGATCAATCTCTACTATATCCATCCCTTGAACGAGCGATTCTTTACCAAGGAATTCAATCGCATCTAGTAAAGTCGTACTATCCATCCCACCAGGCCCAATTGCTGGACAACCTGGTGCAAACGCTTGGTCTAGCACATCCATATCAAGAGAAATATAAATAGAAGTCACACCTTGATTTCTTAATACTTCAATACTTTCCGTGATAATATCTTTTATTTCTCGCTCTCGTACGTCTTTCATTGTATACACTGTTACACCATGCTCTATTGCATATTCATGGTACGCACGTGCATTAGAAAAATTACGAATTCCAATTTGAACGAGTTGTTTTCCAGTAATGACATCATTTTCTAGTAAACTACGGAATGGTGTACCATTTGACGGGCCTCCATCATCTAAATTACGTAAATCATGATGAGCATCAAATTGAATAATTCCGACCTTTCCTTTACTGTTTGCAAAACCTGTTATACTCGGAAAACTAATCGAGTGGTCACCGCCAAGAACGATTGGTATCATGTTCGGGTTTACTTTCGTTACATGCCCAACTGTTTTCGCAATTCGTTTATGACTTTCTTTTATATCCGTCACATGCATCGTAATATCGCCGCAATCATATAAGACACTTTCTTTCATATCGTGTTCTTCTGTAATTGCATATGTGCTATATGCATCTAACATCGCACGAATTGTTTTTGGCGCAAAACTCGCTCCTGAATGACTAATAGACGGTTTAGAAAGGGGTGCTCCAATTAAGGCAGCACCGAATATTTCCACACCTTCCTCCCAATCTTTAATCATCTCACTCCATTTCGTCACTTCACGATCAATAAACTTTGCATTTTTCTTTAAATAGTGGCCGTGCTCCACGATTGTTCACCTCTTGTATATGCAATATTACCATTCTTCCATACTGTATTCACATGACTTACGCCGTAATGATACGGTACGTAAGCATAATTGTAAGCATCCCATAAAACTAAATCTGCCTTACGACCAACTCTAATTTTCCCAGCTACATCACCACGGTTAATGGCATATGATGAGTTAACCGTTACGGCATTCCAAACTTCTTCTGGTGTCATTTTCAATTTTAGCATCGCAATGCTCATAATAAGCTGAATATTTTCAGTTGGACAGCTACCTGGGTTAAAGTCTGTAGCTAACGCAACTGCAACACCTTCATCAATCATTTTACGTCCACGAGCAAAGCTTTCTTTATTTAAATAGAAAGTTGTTCCTGGTAATAAAGTTGCTACTGTATTAGAATTTGCAAGCATTTCAATTCCTTTATCAGAAGCACCAACTAAATGGTCCGCTGATGCTGCACCGATTTCTGCCGCTGCTTCCGCACCACCAAGAGGGTCGATTTCATCTGCATGAATTTTCACATCAAAGCCAAGCTCTTTCGCTTTTAATAAAAATTCTTTTGATTCTTCTACAGAGAACACACCTGTTTCACAGAAAATATCAACGAACTCCGCTAATTGCTTCTCTTTCATTTCTGGTAGTAGGTCTAACATCCATTGTAAAAATTCTTTCGATCTACCTTTATACTCTTTCGGAACTGCATGAGCACCTAAAAATGTTGAAACTAAATCGATCGGATGCTCTTTTTGTAATTGTGCTGTTGCCTCTAATTGTTTCCATTCCGTCTCATCATCTAATCCGTAACCACTCTTCGCTTCTACAGTAGTAACTCCGAAAGATAGCATACGGTCTAAATGGAATTTCGCTTTTTGAACAAGTTCTTCTTTCGACGCCTGTTTCGTTGCATTTACAGTTGAAAGTATGCCTCCGCCTTGTTCTAAAATTTCTAAGTACGGAACTCCTTGTAGTTTTAGTGCGATTTCATTTTCACGAGATCCACCAAATACAAGATGAGTATGCGGGTCAACGAGACCAGGAGAAACCATTTTCCCGCCGCAATCAATAACTTCTCTCGCTTGTAATCCTTTCGCTTCTTCCGCTGTTCCAACGAAAGTAATTACACCATTTTCAATTCCAACCGCACCGTTTTCGATAACAGGAAGCGTGTTCATCGCTTCCCGTCTTAACAAGCCATCTTCTTGATCCATTGTTAGTAATTGACCGATATTTATTAGTAAAGTGTCCAGCATGTTTTCTCCTCCTTATTTCATCATCGGAATGTTAACGCCTTTTTCTTTCGCAGTTTCCACAGCTAAGTCATACCCTGCATCCACGTGACGAACAACACCCATACCAGGGTCAGAAGTTAATACGCGCTCAATTCGTTTTGCTGCTGCTTCTGTTCCATCTGCAACGATAACCATTCCCGCATGAAGTGAATAACCCATACCAACGCCACCACCGTGGTGAACAGATACCCAGCTTGCACCGTTTACACTATTAATTAATGCATTTAAAATTGGCCAGTCAGCTACTGCATCACTACCATCTTTCATCGCTTCTGTTTCACGGTTTGGAGATGCTACTGATCCACAATCTAAATGGTCACGACCGATAACGATTGGTGCTGATAATTCACCATTTGCAACCATTTCATTAATGATGCGACCAAATTTCGCTCGCTCACCGTAACCAAGCCAACAAATACGTGATGGAAGCCCTTGGAATTCAACTTGTTGACGTGCCATACGAATCCAGTTACATAAATGTTCATTATCAGCGAACTCACGTAAAATTACTTCGTCTGTTTTATAAATATCTTCTGGATCACCAGAAAGTGCTACCCAGCGGAATGGTCCTTTTCCTTCGCAGAATAATGGACGGATAAATGCTGGAACGAATCCTGGGAAATCGAATGCATTTTTCAAACCTTCATCGAAAGCAACTTGGCGAATGTTATTTCCGTAATCAAATGTAATTGCGCCTTTTTCTTGCATAGCAAGCATTGCTTCCACATGTTTTGTCATACTTTCTTTTGATAATTGTACGTAGCGTTCTGGATCTTCTTCACGAAGTTTCGCTGCTTCTTCTAACGTGTAGCCTACTGGAATATAACCGTTTAATGGATCATGAGCAGATGTTTGATCTGTAACTAAGTCTGGTGTAATATTGCGCTTCACTAGTTCTGGTAAAATTTCTGCCGCATTTCCTAATAAACCAATAGAAATCGGTTCTTTCTTCTCTTTATACTCGTTCGCAACCGTTAACGCTTCTTCTAATGATTCTGTATACATATCACAGTATCTCTTTTCAATACGACGATCGATGCTGCGCTTATCAACATCAATAGCAATGACAACACCGCCGTTCATCGTTACAGCAAGAGGTTGTGCACCACCCATACCACCTAAACCAGCAGTAAGTGTTAATGTACCTTTTAATGAACCATCGAAATGTTGACGAGCTGCTTCACCAAATGTTTCATATGTTCCTTGTAGAATCCCTTGCGTTCCAATGTAAATCCAGCTACCAGCTGTCATTTGTCCGTACATCATAAGACCTTTTTTCTCTAGTTCTCGGAAGTGATCCCAGTTTGCCCATTTTGGTACTAAGTTTGAGTTCGCTAACAAAACGCGAGGTGCATCTTCATGTGATTTAAAAATGGCAACTGGCTTTCCTGATTGAACAAGTAACGTTTCATCGCTTTCTAACGTTTTTAATGAATCTACAATCGCCTGATAACTTTCCCAGTTACGAGCTGCACGGCCAATTCCGCCATATACAACTAATTCTTCTGGTTTTTCAGCAACTTCAGGATCTAAATTGTTCATTAACATACGAAGTGCAGCTTCTTGCACCCACCCTTTCGTTTGTAACTCTGCACCTCTTGGCGCGCGAATTGTTTGTTGTACTTTTTCCATTTCAATCTCTCCCTTTTCTCATTTTATAGTGCTGCGTTTACATCTAATCTTTCTTTTATCGAATAATTCGTTTTTAACCAATGCGCAATATTTTCAATATCTGTTGAGAATATACGGTCATTTTTAATAGATGGCACCTGCTGACGACCTTGATGGTAGAAGCTCTTCGTCACTGTACTCATGTTTTCAATTCCGCGATATTCTGCTGCTTGCATCGCACAAATCATCTCAATAGAAAGAACACGTCTTGCATTTTGAATAATCTGATGTGCATGGCGTGAAGCAATTGTTCCCATACTTACATGATCTTCTTGGTTAGCAGAAGACGGAATTGAATCTACACTCGCCGGATGTGCCAACGTTTTATTTTCAGAAACTAGTGACGCTGCAGCATATTGCATAATCATTGCACCAGACTGAAGTCCTGGTTCTGGACTTAAAAATGGTGGTAAATCATTTAATTGCGGATTCACTAAACGCTCAATACGGCGCTCCGAAATATTTGCAAGTTCTGCCATTCCTACTTTTAAGAAGTCCATCGCAAACGCAATCGGTTGACCATGGAAATTCCCGCCCGAAATTACTTTTTCCCCACCATCAAAGATAAGCGGATTATCTGTTGCTGCATTCATTTCAATTTCTAATTTTTCTTTCACATAATTTAAAACTTGCCAAGAAGCACCGTGTACTTGCGGGATACAGCGAAGTGAATAGGCATCCTGTACACGCAGTTCTCCTTGTTTTGTTGTTAATTTACTATCATGAAGAATGTCACGAATTCTGCTCGCTACTTCCACTTGCTCTTTATAACCACGTGCTTTATGAACATTTTCATCAAATGCATCAATAATGCCTTGTAACCCTTCAATTGTCATCGAAGCAATTAGTTCAGCTTGATACGCCGTTGCTTCCGCTTCTATATAAGAAAGAACTCCTTGTGCTGTCATCGCCTGCGTACCATTAATTAACGCAAGACCTTCTTTTGCTTCAAGTTCAATTGGCTCAAGCCCTTCTTCTGTAAGAGCAACCATTGCATGAACGCGTTTCCCCTTATAGAACACTTCACCTTCGCCTAATAATACGAGCGCAAGATGAGATAAAGGTGCTAAATCGCCACTTGCACCAAGTGAACCTTGTTGCGGAACGACTGGATGAATTTTACGGTTTACAAACTCAAGAAGCATATTTACAACAAGCGGCCTAACACCAGATACTCCTTTAAGCATCGTGTTCGCTCGTAAAATTAACATTCCACGCGATACTTCTTCCGGGAATGGATCACCAATCCCACATGCATGTGACTGAATTAAATTATGTTGAAGTGCCTTTACATCATCTTTTTGGATAAGCACATCACTAAACTTTCCAAATCCAGTTGTAATTCCGTAAACGACTTTTCCGTCCTCTACAATTTTCTCAACTACTTCGCGGCACTCCGCTACCTTTTGCATACTAGTTGGACAAGCTGTTACACCTTCTCCTTCCAGTAATAACCTCTTCATTTCTTCAACTGTCAATGTATGTCCTGTTAACGTAATCATCATTTTTCCTCCTTAAAAAGGCAAAAGGGGACCTTATCTTTTTAAGACAGACTTCTGTCCTAAAAAAGTAAGGCCCCCTTCTAACTAATAGACTATGGGCAAATCATATGTGATTAATTCCTAAACCAATCGCCTCATGCTCAGATCCTTTTACAGGTGCACCAATCGTTCCATATAATGCAACAGCAACCCATTCGCCTTCTTTTTTTCCGTCGTATGGTGTACCGCGCACAATCGCAAAACGAAGTCCTACTGTACGAAGAACGTCTGCTAACTGAATTTGACCTCTCGTCACTCCGTACAAAGCTTCCATAATTGCATGATAAAGTGCATGTGTTTCTCTGTAAACGTCTGTTTCAATAACTTGGTTGCTTTTAGCCGCTGTTTCCATTGCTGCGACAACCTTTTGCGAATTCATCGAACCCACTTTCCCCGTACAATACTTCCAACCTTTTGGAATGGATAATACAGGACTTTCATTCTCATCCGCAAGTGCCAACAGCATGGCCATACGACCAATTCGATGTGTTCCTTGAAGAAGCATGTGACTCTCTCATTTCTTTTGAATTATTTGAATATTACTTAATTTAAGAATATATGAAAACGTTTAAATCGTCAATAGTTTAAACTCACATTCAAACAATTTTTTCATCCCCTCCATTTGTGTACACAAATTATTTACACAATTTTTCCAAGCATGCTATAGTCTCCTCATTAACAGATGCAAAGGGGCGAGATTTCAGTGACAAAACGAAAAGATATTCATTTTCGAATTGAAGAGAAATTACTTAAAAGGTTTGAATCAGCACTCCATTACGAAGGTTTAAAGAAAACAGATGTATTAACACATGCAATCCAACAATTTTGCACAAAGGTGGAATGTGACAAAATGAATGATGTAAAACGTCAGTATAACGTTAGCAACCATTTACAAACACGCATCGACACACATACACATTACGAAGAAAAACACGTAGATTTAGATAAGATCGTCATTGAACATTTACAACTTCAAGGGGAAGAAAATATATTAGAGGTTGGGTGCGCTAGTGGAAAATTCCTTTCCCTTTTACAAACAAATGGTCATAAAGGCCCATTAACTGGGTTTGATCAATCCGAAGCTATGCTTGCTGAAGCTGCTAAAACAAATAACTTAATAGAATGGAAACGAGGGGATGCTAGTAAACTCCCTTTCGAAACAAATTGTTATGACCTAATAATTGCAAGACATATGTTATACCATGTGAAAGATGTTGAAAAAACAATTCAAGGATTCCATAAAGTAATTCGTCCTAGCGGAACACTTTTAGCTACAACAAATTCTAGCGTTACACTACCTCGTATAGTTGAAATGTGTAACCGTATGTTAGACGCATTTGATTTACCGAAAACAACATCATCAGTCACTCCATTTTGTTTAGAAAACGGTAAAGAGATATTACAATCTGTTTTTCCAACTGTTGAAGAAACAGTTATTCATAATGCTCTCGTTTTTCATCATGCTACTCCGATTGTAAACTATATTTCTAGCATGTTTCCGTCGCTAAATATACCTGATAATACATACCTTCACGCGGAAATGAAGGTATGGCTAAAAGAAGAAGTAGAAAATGAATTGTCACTTCATAACGGTATATGGCGTGACCCAAAAACGTTAGTAATTTATCGGTGTCAAAAAGAAAAAAGCTAGCATTTGCTAGCTTTTACACGTTTTCTCGTAAAAGTTTCTCCATTACTACATTACCTTTACCACAATAAAAATCTGTATTATGTTCGTCTGCCACTCCAAAATAAGAGGCAATTGCTATTCCAAATGGTACAAATGCATGCCCTTGTGCTGTAATGATATTTGAGTGTTGCACAACTTCTTCATACACGAAATTTTCTACTGGAAAACAATCAAATTTTTGATAATCTATAGTCGCAGTATAAGAAATCCCTTTAAATAACCCTGCTTTTGCTAGTGCATACGGTCCAGCACAAATTGCCGCCACTAATTTTTCTTGTTCATGAAATTGACGAATGATTGAAAAAAGAGGTTTTGCATCTTCCAACTGTCCTTCTTCTCCACCTGGAATAAGTATCCCCTCATACTCATCTACACGTACTTCACTTACTTCTATATGCGGCTGCACTTGCAATCCAGTTTCACTTATAACCAATTCTTTAGTTAAGCCCGCTGTAATGATTTCATATTTATTTTTCAGCAATGCCGTCGCTACTGTTATTTCAAACTCTGCAAATGTTGAGTATACAAATAAAAGTATTTTTTTCATAGCCCTCTCTCCTTTAACCAGTCCATAAAATATACCTCTAAATCGTCCACTGTTAATCTATTCGTGTCCACATAAGTTACAGGAAATTTTTTATACCAGTCTTTTTCAGTTTCTACTAATTTAAATTGCTCCTCAAACGTACTTCTGTTTCTTGTTCTATCATTATTTTTTCTATCATATACATTCTTTTTCGTAACATCTAAGTAAAAAATCACATCCGAACGGCATGCTCTTAATTTATATAATTCATCTTTCAATTCAGTTTCTATATCCCACTCTTCTCCTATAATCGTTGGATAAAAGAGTGTAAAGAACTCAATGTCTTCTGGTCCGCGATCAAAAATTACGACTGAATCTTTCACATTTTGAAACTCCTTTATTTTTGCTTCCATAAACATTTTTTGATTCATAATAAACCCTACTTTTGAATTCATATCTAAATTCAATTTTTTTCGCTTCTCTACAATTGGATATGGATTTTCATATATAACTCGAAACCCTCTCTTTTCTAACCTTTTTGCTAATGTTGTTTTTCCGCTAGCCATCGGCCCTTGCAGTGAAATTACGTATGCCACACCTCTCATTCCCTTACACTTTAGTACACCTATAATATACAGAATCTTGAAAACTCTCAACATTATATATATCATCTTGTTTCTTATTCATATCTAACTTATAATGAAAAATAGAGATTATGACGGACGCATCAATAATGTAAGCTTGGAAATCCAAGCTTACATTATTTTTTGCTTTCCCTTTTCTAATAAAAAGAGTATACTAGATTAGAACGTATGTTCTTAGTAATTACATACAGTAAGGAGATAGAACAATGGTATACGACACAAAAGCAATTTCTTGGAATGAATCTTTAAAACAACTTCAACGCCGCTATACAAACAAACAAGTTGACCGAAAAGAATTTGAGGATATTGAACTGATGGAATTCTTCCGCGATAACGACTACATTTCTTTACCTACACATATAAGCGGCCTATCAAAAACACGTTTTACTTCTTACTCTATTTTCACAACTGAAGATAAAGATCGTAAAATTGGCACACTTATTATTGAGTATGTTGAAGACGATAATAATAATTTATGTGTTGAACAACTATACTTCGTTTAAACTATAACGCTTGGTCAAAATGACCAAGCGTTCTTGCTTTCTATGAATCTCACTGTATATAATATGAATAAAAGAAAACCGCTATCATTAAGGGGGGATATGCGTGCTCGAAGGATGGTTCAGTTGGTTCATTGTATTATGGACGGTTATTTTATTAGGGCTTATGTCTATCGGTGGATACTTTATGTTCAGAAAATTTTTAAAACGTTTACCAAAAGAAGACGGCATGTCCATTTTGGATTGGGAAGAACACTACATAAATAAAACGAGACATTTATGGGCTGACGAACAAAAACAATTGTTAGAAGAGCTTGTAAGTCCTGTTCCAGAACTATTTCGTGATGTTGCAAAATCAAAGATTGCTGGCAAAATCGGGGAACTTGCATTACAAGAAAATGCCTCTCAAATTACACAAGACTTGATTATTAAGGGATATATCATTGCCACACCAAAGCGTGATCATAAATTTTTAATAAAAAAACTACAAGAAAAAAAGATTGATTATTCTAACTATCGATCTTTACTCGCAAAGTAACTTCATATTATTTTCGATAAAAAAGACAGCGCCTTTGACGCTGTCTTTTTATTTGGTACATATACAGTTTTTAAGTTAGCTTCATATCTTTTTCATTATAAAAACCATCTTCTTTTTCCATTTCCTTCTGTAATTTCGTAAAGGAACGATACATTGCAATTCTCCATGACACAATCATCGCAAACGCAAGTAAGAAGAACATGCCACTAAGTTGTCCTAAATCAAGAGATTGACTTAAGTAGGTTTTAAATACAATCCGCACTACAAGTAATCCAATTAATATGAAAACAAAGGCTTTTGAACGCTTCAAATAAATCTCTTGTCCTCTAATTTCAAATTTAGATGTTTTAATAAGAAAAATAGAGAAAATCAAACCGACACCAATTGCTTCTAACATTTCTGCTGGAGTTAATCGAAATTCAGGAAAAACATACATCAATGCACCCGTACTCATAAAAAATGGTGGAAGTATAATTTTTTTCAATGTTGCAGGTTTCTTAGCTGCTTTTAAACGAATAAACATCGCACCGACAGCCATACAAACAGCAACGATACTTGATAAAAGAACTATGTTCATATTTTCTCATCCTTTTTTGTGGCTATATGCAAAATATACTTTCATTATATGCTTTTCCGTTAGTATTTCCAACATTTTCGCAGAATAATACTAAAAACCAGTAAAACCACCAAATAAACTTGAGAAATATACGATAATTTTCGTCATCCAGTTAAAGTATAGGAAGACACCCATAACAATCATAATATATCCTCCGACTTTCATGAAGGCCATACTATTTCTTTTAATCCAAGACATTTTCGTAATAAAGAATGACAGTACGAAAAACGGGATTGCAAATCCAAGTATGTAAGCAATCATATATATCATTGCTGATTCTGGATTTGTTGCTGCTAATCCAATTACAGACACTAGAATTGGTCCGGTACATGGCGTCCACCCTGCTGCAAAAGCTAATCCGATTAGTACTGATCCAAAATAGCCACTTGGACGATTTTTAAATGTAAATTTACGGTCTTGCATTAAAAATTTCGGCTTAAACACCCCGACAATAATTAAGCCGAACACGATGATAAATATACCACCTAACTGTCTAATTAAATCTTTATAGTCAGTAAAGATTCCTCCAATAAAACTTGTACCAAATCCAATTGCAATAAATATAATTGAAAATCCAAGTAAGAAAAACGCTGTATGTATCATACTTCTTTTGCGAAGCATTGCATTTTCTTCTTTCAATTCAGAAACCGACATACCTGTTATGTACGATAAAAATGCCGGATAAAGCGGTAAGCAACATGGGGAAATAAATGATAAGAACCCGGCGCCAAACGCTAAAAAAATACTAATATCTTGCATCATTCCACTCCTCTCCCTAAATATTGTAACAAAAACACATAAAAATACTATGAACAATTCGTGAAATCACTTTTACAACGTGGCAATAAGAAAAACCGCACTTCCTCACAGTTTCTAATAAAACGTTTTCATTTCCTTCTATTATATAGAAAAAACCCAAATGGATTATAAAACTCCTTTAATTGTTATTACCATAACAAAGGTAACATAGTTTCTCAAATAAT
>NZ_JBNLYC010000104.1:0-15931 GCF_050172015.1 Bacillus sp. GMa5/1
CACTATTTTTTGATGCTCAAAACCAACATTTAGGAGGAATTTTAATATGTTATTAATCGGCACAGAAGTAAAACCGTTTAAAGCTAATGCTTACCATAATGGAGAATTTATCCAAGTTACTGACGAAAGTTTAAAAGGAAAATGGAGTGTAGTTTGTTTCTACCCAGCTGACTTCACATTCGTTTGCCCAACTGAACTTGAAGACTTACAAAACCAATACGCAACTCTAAAAGACTTAGGCGTTGAAGTATACTCTGTATCTACAGACACTCACTTCACTCACAAAGCATGGCATGATAGCTCAGAAACTATCGGCAAAATCGAGTACATCATGATTGGTGACCCAACTCGCACAATCACTACAAACTTCAACGTTTTAATGGAAGAAGAAGGTCTTGCTGCTCGTGGTACATTCATCATCGATCCAGACGGCGTTATCCAATCTATGGAAATCAATGCTGATGGTATCGGCCGTGACGCAAGCATTCTTGTTAACAAAATTAAAGCTGCTCAATACGTACGTAACAACCCTGGTGAAGTTTGCCCAGCTAAATGGCAAGAGGGTTCTGCAACACTTAAACCAAGCCTTGACCTTGTAGGCAAAATCTAAGGAGTTCGATCAAAATGATACTAGATGCAGATATAAAAACACAACTATCCCAATACCTTCAATTAATGGAGAACGATATTTTACTTAAGGTAAGCGCAGGAGACGATAACGTATCTAAAGATATGTTAGCTCTAGTAGACGAATTAGCTACTATGTCATCTAAGATTACAGTAGAAAAAGTTGAATTAGAGAGAACACCAAGCTTTAGCGTAAACCGCCCTGGTGAAGACACTGGTGTCGTATTCGCTGGTATTCCATTAGGACACGAATTTACATCATTAGTGTTAGCTTTACTACAAGTAAGTGGACGCGCTCCAAAAGTTGAACAAAAATTAATCGATCAAATTAAAAACATTCAAGGCGAATATCATTTTGAATCTTATATCAGCCTAAGTTGTCATAACTGTCCTGATGTTGTACAAGCTCTTAACGTAATGAGCGTTCTTAACCCTGGTATTACACATACTATGATTGATGGCGCTGCATTCAAAGAGGAAGTAGAAAGCAAAGACATCATGGCAGTACCAACTGTTTACCTAAACGGCGAATCTTTCGGAAGCGGTCGTATGACACTTGAAGAAATTTTAGCTAAAATGGGTAACGGTCCAGATGCATCAGAGCTTTCTGATAAAGATCCATACGATGTTCTTGTTGTTGGTGGGGGCCCTGCTGGTGCAAGTGCAGCAATTTACGCAGCACGTAAAGGCATCCGCACTGGTATCGTTGCTGAGCGCTTCGGTGGTCAAGTAATGGATACTATGGGCATTGAGAACTTCATCAGCGTAAAAAAGACTGAAGGTCCTAAGCTAGTAGCAAGCCTTGAAGAACACGTAAAAGAATACGACATCGATGTAATGAATCTACAACGTGCGAAACGTTTAGAGAAAAAAGAACTTATTGAAGTGGAACTTGAAAATGGCGCTATTCTGAAAAGTAAGAGCGTAATCGTTTCTACAGGTGCTCGCTGGCGTAATGTTGGCGTACCAGGTGAAGCTGAGTTCAAAAATAAAGGTGTAGCATATTGCCCACACTGTGACGGTCCATTATTTACTGGAAAAGACGTAGCAGTTATCGGCGGAGGTAACTCTGGTATTGAAGCAGCTATCGACTTAGCAGGTATCGTTAAGCACGTAACTGTTCTTGAATTCATGCCAGAATTAAAAGCTGATGCTGTATTACAAGAGCGTCTTAACAGCTTACCAAACGTAACTGTTCTGAAAAACGTTCAAACGAAAGAAATCACTGGTACTGATAAAGTAAACGGTATTTCTTACATCGATCGTGAAACTGAAGAAGTTCATCACGTTGAATTACAAGGTGTATTCGTACAAATCGGTCTTGTGCCAAACACAGACTGGTTAGGCGAAACAGTTGAACGCGTTCGCGGTGAAATCGTAACAGACAAGCACGGCGCTACAAACGTACCAGGAGTGTTTGCTGCAGGTGACTGTACAAATAATCCGTACAAACAAATCATCATCTCTATGGGTTCAGGTGCAAACGCAGCTTTAGGTGCATTTGATTACTTAATCCGTAACTAATAAAAAACAGGTGCCAAGGCACCTGTTTTTTTATTACCCTAATGTATAAACTAAAAACCTCTCATTCCCATTCTTCTCATAAGCACCTGGCAATCTAACTTCTTTCTTCAGCTCAAACGCAGTCTGATTTTCTAAGAAGAAAATATAGTCCTCAGAAGGATAATATAAAATAATATCCACTTCTCTCCCCGTATTTTCTACTGAAAGCAAAATGTTATTTACTACATTCATAAACACTTGCACAGAAAACGGATTAAAGAAATAAAACCTATTATCATGTGGATCAATCTTATATTCCTGCGCTAAACAACATTGGAATTGAATTTTCCCCTTACTGTTTCTTGCCTTTCGTGCATAACGATCTCGATTATCAATCGCTTCTTTATAAAACTCTTCATTCATTTCAATTCCAACTGCTGAAGCCCCACATTTATGATGCATATAAAAGTTTAATCGCCCTTTTCCGCACCCAAAGTCTACAATTCGGTCACTACTTTTTATTTCATATTGATTCAGTAACTCATCTAATCCGCTATACGGCGTCGGTTCATAACGGTGATAATGCATAGATTTGTTAAACCCTTTTTGCTCACCGACTGTTTTTATATGTAAAACTGCATCGTAATATTGTTCGTTCATTCGTTTTCTCCTATTAAAAAATGGTACTTATTATTATACACCATGTACTGGAGGCTCATTTTTCATCAAATTAATAGGTACGTGAAATTATATTAACGATTTTCTTAATATATCTATCGTAACTTCAAATATATCAACGATTTTCTCAATATATCTATCATAACTTCAAATATATCGATTTACCGACAATTCACGACAAAAAAACAGGAGCTCTTTAGCCCCTGTCTTCTAACACTTTCAATACAGTTTGTTTCAATATTTCTACCCCATCCATAATACAACTATGATCAAATCTCATATACGGATGGTGTAATCCAGGTTGTAGGTCTGCTCCTAGTCCAAGCATGACAGCTTTTAAATGTGGTCTTTTCACTGTATAGTAATGGAAATCATCGCTTCCTGTCGTATAGAGAGGCCCTGTGCATCTCTCTTCCCCATACACTTCGAGAATACCTTTACGCATAAAGCGCTCTGCTTCTTCGGAAACCTCTGCTCCTGGTGCAAGATCCATCCATTCGTATGAAATTTTCGACCCCATCGATGCAGCTGATTCTATTACATGCTCAATCTTTTTCTTTAATTCTTCTAATAGTATATTACTCTCTGCTCTTACATCTAAACTGAAATGACCATTTCCCGGAATAATATTTAAATTATCACCACCAGCTTGGCATCTCGTCATTTTTACTGAATAAGAACTTTGCGGTGGCAGCCAAATATTTTTCAAACCGACATTAATCATGGAAATGACATCAATCGCATTCACACCTTGGTGTGGTCTTGCCCCGTGTGCATCCTCCCCATGAATCATACCCTCTAAAAATCCTGCTGCTCCATGGCGAATAGATGAGGCTGCTTGTTTCAAAGATAGTTCTTCAATTGGTCTTAGATGGACGCCAAATAAGAAATCGGCATCATCTACAGCACCCTTCTCCACCATCTTCAAAGCACCATTACCCTTCTCTTCTGCCGGCTGAAAAATAAATCTAACCGTACCACTTTTCCATCTCATATTTTTCAATTGTAAAATAAGTCCCATTACAATGGTCATATGAGCATCATGGCCACATGAATGGTTCGCTTTAAATTCTCCATTTACTTCTTGCCAAAGTGCATCCATATCAGCACGAATCGCAATAACTGGATTCCCGCCTCCAATCTCAGCAATTACACCTGGACAATCATCAAATGTTCTATATGAAATTCCTTCTTCTTTTAAAAAGTCAGTAATATACGTTGTCGTTTCATATTCTTTCCAACTTACTTCAGGGTTTTCGTGTAAATGCTGAAAAATCTCCGTTAAGCGCTCTTGTAGTTCTAATGTTTTCAACGTTCCAGTCTCCTTCCCACATTACAAACGATTCGGGTTAATTATACTTATGAAAAACAGATGTTTTTATGAACATATTGAATTTTAAGAAAAAAGTCAATTGTTTATTTTTAAATACTTAAAAACCTTACTCTGCACTTATATTACAAACTAAACAAACAACTAGAACATTCCTTATTTTCTGTTTTTTATGTTGACGCTTACATAAACTTTTAGTTATCATAACCTAATAAACGTCTATTTTACGACAATTCTAAAAATACAAACAAACATACGTAACAAGGAGGAACTTTATGAAAAAAGAAATACCTTTTGGAATAGCGATTATCCCTATTATCATTACCGTTGCAGTTATGATGGTTACAATTGTTGTATTAAAACAAACCCCTCACGTTCCACTTATTATCGGTACAACCGTTGCTTCTATTGTCGCTTGGCGTTACGGTTACAAATGGAATGATCTTGAAGAAGCAATGTATAAAGGGATTCGTCTTGCATTACCTGCTATCGTCATTATTATTCTTGTTGGCTTAACAATTGGTGCTTGGATTGGCGGTGGAATCGTCGCAACGATGATTTATTACGGTTTAAAACTTTTAACTCCATCACTATTTTTAGTTTCCATTACCGTCATTTGTTCTATCGTTGCATTAGCAATTGGTAGCTCTTGGTCTACAATGGGAACAATTGGTGTTGCTGGAATGGGAATTGGCCTAAGTATGGGAATTCCAGCTCCAATGGTTGCTGGTGCCATTATTTCAGGCTCTTATTTTGGCGATAAAATGTCACCGCTTTCAGATACAACTAACTTAGCCGCAGGATTAACAAATACAGATTTATTCGCACACATTCGTCACATGTTATTTACTACAGTTCCAGGTTTAATTATTACTCTTATCGTCTACGCAGTCTTAGGAAGAAGCTTCGGCGCTAACAATATTGATGCGAAAAGCATCGATCAAACGTTACAAGTATTGCAACAAAACTTTGTTATCTCACCTTTCCTACTCATTATACCCGTAGTCGTTATGGTATTGGTCGCAAAAAAAGTTCCTGCTATACCAGCGATTCTCGTCGGTATTATTTTAGGATTTTTATCACAAGTCTTTATTCAAGGTGGTTCTGTCTCAGCATCTGTCGGTGCACTCCAAGCTGGATTTGTTATAGACACTGGAAACAAGCTAGTAGACGAACTATTTAACCGCGGTGGCTTAGATTCGATGATGAATACAGTCTCTATGACAATTGTCGCTATGACTTTCGGAGGAGTATTAGAACATACAGGTATTCTTCGCTCAATTGTAAATCAAATTTTAAAGTTAGCGAAATCAGCAAAAGGGCTTATCGCTTCTACTATCGCATCTTGTTTTGCAACAAACCTTACTTGCTCTGAACAATATATTTCAATTGTTGTCCCTTCAAGAATGTACGCAAATGCATACACAGAAAAAGGACTACATTCAAAAAACTTATCCAGAGCATTAGAAGATGGCGGAACATTAACTTCTGTCTTCGTTCCTTGGAATACGTGCGGTGTATTTATTCTCGCTACACTTGGCGTAGGTGCATTTGAATATGCCCCTTATGCTATTTTGAATTTCATCGTACCTATTATCTCAATCATTTATGGCATAACAGGCTTCACAATTGTAAAACTATCAGACATTGAAAAAGCAGAATTACTAAAGAAACAAAAAGCTCAACTAGAAGCTTAAAAATAGCGGTAAATTCAGTTCATATAGTGCGCGAGGTCGCCCTTGTTGATAGGGCATTTCCTCGCCACAAATATGAGCATACCCGTAATCAACTAATTTCTTTAACAACCTTTCTGTCGATCTTCGAGTCACTTGTAAGTACTCAGAAAGGTCAGCTGCTGTAAACTTCAATGACGGATGCGATTGACTAAATTGAATGATTTTTGACAAGTTGGCCGGACTAAGCTTCGTTTCCTTCGCTATTTTCATTAGTTCCGGATTATCATTTTTCAAACTTTGTACTCTCTGTTCTTTCGGGAACGGACCAAACAAATCTTTATCACTTGTTAGTATATAAAAACAACGATCTATTGGATTATTCTTTGCAAAACTTTGAGCAATTTTTGCATTTTGCTCCGCCTCTTTCACGGTTTTTCCATAACCAAATCCAATAGCTATCGTTCCTTCTACGCTTGCAAACAAGTTATTTATCGCATTTGTTTTAATAATCGATTCGATATCACCACGAGTTGTATACAAAATACATGTCATTTCATCCACTTGTTTAAATGAACCACGTAGTTCTTTTGAAATGACATCTAGTTTTTCAAGCAAACTCGCTCGTAATTCTAAGGAAGAAATAATACAAGCACCAACAGTAGCTGAATAGCTTTTTGCTAACTCAGCTTTTATTTTTGCATCTTTTAGACCATGTATAATGGATTGTGTTGGATCAATCATACGCTCTGAAGGAACACCTATTTTTTGAAGCTCATCGTAAACAGCGTGAATACTAGTTAAAGCTAAATGAGCCTCTCCAGATTGATATTTAGCTACATGAAAATCGATAACTCTATTTATCTCATCTTTACTCCACAGCATATTTTCATAATCCAACACTTGCGGGCTTTCTTTTATACCAATATCATGGAACACATTTGTAATAAACGAGCGGTCTACTAAATCGATGGAAATGTTATGTGGTTGAATACTTTGATGATACATGATAGAAAGAATTGAAGATGCGACAGTTGTCTCGTCTTGCTGTAAGTATGTACTTGGAATTCGTAATTGTTCTCTTATTTCTTTTGCCATATAATAAGGTAAAGCACCTGAGAAAAAGATGACATCACAAGGCTTTAGACACTTTAATAGTTCAGAAGATTCCGTCGGATGAAGGTAAATATATGGATCAATTTCTATTCCTTCTAATTTTTGAGCAATAGGAAAAAGGTTCTCCATAAACTCCTTTGAACCGACAACTGCAATTTTTATCATCATTTTCTCTAACTCCTTATCATTAATTAACGACTATTTAACGTCAACTATATCAAATGTACAAAACTATTGTAAACAGGAAGGGGTTTCTATTCAATGAAAATTACAGCTATTCATCTTTACGCAATTCGTTTACCGCTTCGCAATCCGTTTGTTATTAGTTATGGCTCTTATTCTGATATGCCCTCTATTATCGTCAAAATGGAAACAGATGAAGGTATTATCGGTTACGGTGAAGGCGTTGCTGATGATCACGTCACAGGTGAATCATGGGAAAGTACTTTCCATACTTTAAAACATACGCTAACCCCTGCTCTAATCGGGAAAAATCCAATGAATATCGAAAAAATACACGACATAATGGACAATACAATTTACGGTGTTCCAACAGCGAAAGCTGCAATTGATATTGCTTGGTTTGATATAATGGGCAAAAAACTAAATCAACCTGTATATCAATTAATTGGCGGGCGCTATCATGAAGAATTCCCTGTCACTCACGTTTTAAGTATTGCCGATCCTGAAGATATGGCTGAAGAAGCTGCTTCTATGATTCAAAAAGGTTACCAATCTTTCAAAATGAAAGTTGGTACGAATGTAAAAGAAGATGTGAAACGTATTGAAGCTGTACGAGAACGTGTAGGAAATGACATCGCTATTCGCGTTGATGTAAACCAAGGCTGGAAAAATAGCGCAAACACATTAACAGCACTGCGGTCATTAGGACATTTAAACATTGACTGGATTGAACAACCTGTTATCGCGGACGATATTGATGCCATGGCTCATATCCGTTCTAAGACAGACCTCCCGCTTATGATTGATGAAGGACTAAAAAGTTCTCGTGAAATGCGCCAAATTATTAAATTAGAAGCTGCTGATAAAGTGAATATAAAACTAATGAAATGCGGTGGCATATATCCAGCTGTAAAGCTCGCTCATCAAGCTGAAATGGCCGGCATTGAATGCCAAGTGGGATCAATGGTCGAATCATCTGTTGCCTCTTCCGCAGGATTCCATGTCGCTTTCTCAAAGAAAATCATTACGAGCGTAGAAATAACAGGACCATTAAAATTCACGAAAGACATTGGAAACTTACATTACGATGTACCATTCATTCGCTTAAACGAAAAGCCCGGACTCGGTATTGAAATAAACGAAGATACACTACAAGAACTAACCGTCTTTCAAGACGTTGTACGCTAAAGGAGGACTATCATATGACGGTTCTATACGAAGGAACATTAAAACAAAATAACGAATCATTTCACGTTACATTACTATCACTAGAGCACATCGAACAAATTTTATCACTACAAAACATCGTAGTTGAAGCACTAGAAGATAAAAGTCGTTTACAACCACTCTCACTAGAAGAATTTCAATACATTCTAGAAGGAAACGGCATGATGATCGGTGCTTTTATCGAAAACAAACTCATCGCATTTCGCGCTCTACTCGTCCCTCCTATCGACGATGAACATTTAGGGCTTGATATTGGTTTGCCAGAAAGTGAACTACACCGCGTCATCTATCAAGAAATCTCAAACGTTCATCCGAACTGCCGAGGAAATGGTATGCAAAAAATATTAGCAAAAGTCATTATGGAAGAATTGCAAAAAGAAGACAGCAAATATGATTATGTATGCTGCACCGTTGCTCCTTTTAACATTCCGAGTTTGAAGGATAAATTTGCGCAAGGAATGGAGATTGCTGCGCTGAAGGAAAAGTATGGTGGTAGTCTGCGGTATGTTTTTGTGAAGAAATTGCGCAGAGATAAGGAAAACGATTGGACAGATGTTCAAAGTATTCTAATGAATGATGCTAGTGGACAGCAGGCTTTGCTTTCGGAGGGGTATCGTGGGTATGAGATGGCGAAAGTGGATGGGGATTTTGTTGTGATGTTTGGACGCTAATCTATATACTCGAAAAGAGGAGATGTCTGCTGTGACCTCTCCTTTTACTTTCTCTTCATTGAACATATCGATTGCAACTCCAAATATATCAGCGGTTTTCGAAATATATCGGCGCAACTCCGAATATATCAGCGATTTTCGAAATATATCGGCGCAACTTCAAATATATCAGCGATTTTCGAAATATATCGACTTACCGACAAAGATTGACAATAATTGCAACCTATACAAAGCGCAACATTAAACCGTCATCTTCCAACTAGATAAAGCTAACCAGTTCTCCATTTCCTTATAATCGGGCATGATTTTCCCGACAAGACGCCAAAACGATCGATCATGATTTAAATGAACCATATGACACATTTCATGAACAACTACATAGTCAATTACTCGCTGTGGTGCCATTGCTAGCTTCCAATTGAATGTTAGTTGTAAATTCGAATCGCAAGTACCCCAAGTACGACTACTATCTGTAATACAAATAGAACGTGGTTTTGTTTTGAAATTACTTTGATGCGCTTTAATACTCTTCTCTACTAAAGATTTACACTGCTTATAGTAAAATCGTTTTAAAGCTTGTTGTATTTTCTCATCCTTAAGCTCTTTCACATAAATATGTAACTTATCCCCTTTAAATACTGCGTTGTCTTGCTCAATGCTTGCATCTTGGGAAATCTGTATCGGATACGTATTCCCTAAATACAAAAAGCCTTCTCCTTGATCATAATCCTTTTCCTGTGGTCCATGCGCTCGCTCCTGCATTTCTTTACGTGTTGTCTGAATCCAACCCCACTTCTCTTCTAGCAACTGGACTAAGTATTCAACAGGTGTCCCTTTCGGAGCCTGTATTTCTACATTTCCATACGAATCTACAAAAAGACGCACGGACTTTTTCTTCTTATAAGTTATATGAAAATTAATTGTCTCACCTAAATATGTATGTACCATTTCATCACCTAGCATAGTATTTTTACAAATAAAAAAGAGTAGGATACGAACGTCCTACTCTACCTATTATATCATTTACTGCTTTAACGAACTCATTATCCTCTATACTTTACACCTAATCCCTTAATGAAATTCCTTGCGTATCTATCGCCGCACTCTTTGTAATTTTTATGACCTTTTTTTCTTAATAGAGCGCCTAACTCTCCTTTTGTTACCGTAACGCCTACGCTATCTAGTATATCAAGTACATCCTCACTCGTTAAAGATAGTGCGATTTTCATTTTCTTTAGAAGAAGGTTATTGGCACTCTCCTTGCTCTGTACAGGTGCAGGCTGCCCTGGTTTCGGATCTTGCTTTCCTCTTTTTAAAGTAATAAATCCATTTAAAAATGCCTCTAACATCATCATATCGCATGTTTTTACGTACTCATCTTCAGCTACCTCATCATTTTCAGCTTCATGCTGAGGAACTCTCTTTATTTTTGTAAGCATATCAACTACGTCTTCTTTCGTTACTTCCATCCCGCCAAGTTTAAAGATTTCTACCATATCTATATCTTTTATATCTAAAGCGTATCGTACTCTTTTTAATATATCGTTGTTGCTCATTGCCATTGGGTTTCCTCCTGAAATGTTGATTATTTATTCAGCGGTTAAAGTTTATGCTATAACCTGCTTTAAATTATCATGTTTAATCTAACCTTTTAGTTATTGTCCGCTAAATTAATACTTTAACATTTTAAAGATATGTTTTATAGTCTTACCCGAACTTTTCTCTATCATTGTATCTACAGAGCTCTTACATGTTTTTTATATGCCTATAAAAAGATTTCTCTCTTAACATTAACTAAAAGAAAAAAACAGTGCTTTGATTTCTCAAATACACTGTTCTTTTCCAGCTCTGCACTTATTTTCAACTCACTCATGTCATGCACTACATATGAAATGATTTAACTGCTTAAAAGTTAAACCATCTCACTATCCTGAGCCTCACTAACACTATCCTCAAACTTATCCAACAAAGCACGCACCTCATCCGTCGACTTCGTGCTCATCAATTGATTTCTCAATTCCGCAGCTCCTGGGAAGCCCTTTACATAAATTTTGAAGAAGCGATGAAGTCCTGTAATTGAGCGTGGCAGTACTTCTGCATATTGATCTTGAAGATCAAGTTGTAGTCTTAAAAGATCTAGATGTTCTTTACTGCTATGCTCTCTTGGCTCTTTTTCAAACGCAAATGGATTTTTGAAGATGCCTCGTCCGATCATTACGCCATCAATGCCGTATTTTTCAGCAAGTTCCAGCCCCATTTTACGATCAAGGATGTCTCCATTGATTGTTATTAACGTATTTGGTGCAATGCGGTCACGTAATTTTTTAATTTCCGGAATTAGTTCCCAATGCGCATCTACTTGGCTCATTTCTTCTCTTGTGCGTAAATGAATAGAAAGGTTTGCAATATCTTGTTTGAAAATATGAGTTAACCAATCTTCCCACTCGCTTAACTCTTTAAAGCCAAGTCTTGTTTTTACGCTGACAGGTAGTCCGCCCGCTTTTGCTGCTTGAATAAGTTCTGCTGCAACGTCTGGACGTAGAATAAGGCCACTACCTTTCCCTCTTGATGCTACATTCGGTACTGGGCAACCCATATTAATATCGATGCCTTTAAATCCTAGTTCTGCCATACCGATACTCATTTGACGGAAGTATTCGGGATTGTCTCCCCAAATATGTGCTACCATCGGCTGTTCGTCTTCTGTAAAAATTAAACGGCCACGTACACTTTTCATACCTTCTGGATGACAATAGCTATCCGAGTTTGTAAACTCTGTGAAGAATACGTCTGGACGACCAGCTTCACTTACTACGTGACGGAAAACAACGTCTGTCACATCTTCCATTGGTGCAAGTACGAAAAATGGTCGTGGTAATTCACGCCAAAAATTATCTATCATTTCAAATTCAAATCCTCTCACTATGAATACAATTTCAAAATCTAAATTTATAATTTGTGAAAATCAGCAATATTTATTTTAACTAAAATCGCTTATGAATGGTATTTTTGTAAACCAAAAAGCAGGTGGTATAGATTTTTTCTATATCAACTGCTTTCCTATTATACTAACTTAAGCCAAGCCACACACTCCACATGAGTCGTATGCGGGAACATATCAACAGGTTGTACTTCCTGTGTTTTATATCCGCCTTCTTCTAGTACTTTTAAATCACGTGCTAATGTTGCTGGGTTACATGATACGTATACGACGCGTTTTGGCTTCATGTCAATGATTGTGTTTAGTAATGCTTCGTCACAGCCTTTACGCGGTGGGTCTACGACCATTGTGTCAGCAATTACGCCTTCTTTGTACCATTTTGGAATGACTACTTCTGCTTCTCCTACGCCAAATTCAGCGTTTGTCATGTTGTTTAGTGCTGCATTTCGGTTTGCGTCTTCAATTGCTTCTGGGACGATTTCAACGCCGTACACTTTTTTCGCTTTTTGCGCTAGGAATAACGAGATTGATCCGATTCCGCAATAGGCATCAATTACTGTTTCGTTACCATTTAATTTTGCGTATTCTAACGTTTTATCGTATAGCACTTTCGTTTGTTCTGGATTTACTTGATAGAATGAACGTGCTGAAATCGCAAATTTAATGTCACCGATAAAGTCATAAATATATTCTGATCCGTACAGTACTGTCGTTTTATCTCCGAAGATTACATTCGTACGCTTCGTATTTACGTTTTGAACAATGGATTTTACTTCTGGGAATTTCGCTGCAATTTCTTCAATGATTGCGTTTTTGTTCGGCAATTCTGCTGTACGTGTAATGAAGACAAGCATAATTTCCCCTGTTACCTGTCCGTAACGAGCCATTACGTGACGAAGTGTTCCTTTATTACGCTCTTCGTTGTATGCAGTGATACCGTGCTTTTCACAAATACGTTTTACTTCTTGGATTAATGTATCGTTTTCTTCTGCCTGAATTAAGCATGATTCCATATTAATGATGTCATGCGTTCCTTGGCGATAGAAACCAGCTACAAGTCCGCCTTCACGTTCTCCGATTGGTACTTGTGCTTTATTGCGATATACCCACGGATTTTTCATGCCAAGTACAGGATGAACAGGAACATCACCTAGTCCTCCAATGCGCTGCATAACGTCACGTACTTGTTTTTCTTTCGCCTGTAATTGTCCTTCATAAGTTAAGTGCTGAAGCTGACAACCGCCGCACTGATTATATACTGGGCATTCTGCATCTTTACGATATGGACTTTCTGTATGAAGCTTCATTAAACGACCAAATGCGAAGTTTTTCTTCACTTTAATAATTTTAATTTGCGCTTCTTCACCTGGTAATCCGTTTTTAACGAAAATAGGATAGCCCTTTACTTTCGCAACACCGGCACCATCATGTGTTAAATCTTCAAATACTACATCTATAAACTCGTTTTTCTCAACTGGTGGCGTCATTTTAGTACTCATTTTCCGACCTCTCTTTTTCATAACACTGCGTTACATTTTATCATACTTATATGGTCTTTTTCTATTGGAAGAAAAAAAGCTATTGACGATAGTTCTCTGTTAATGTTACGCTACTACTAATTTAATACGGACGATGTTACCTCATATATACTTGATAATATGGATCGAGAGTTTCTACCCAGCAACCTTAAATTGCTGGACTATGGGGAAAACTAATGAATATTAGCCTATGCGCAAAAAAGGACTCATATTGATTAGCTTTCTCTCATAGATGAAAGTGAATCCATATGGGTCTTTTTTTATTTTTATTTTTCTAAAAGGTCAGACATCTTACGTATGACATAAAACCTCATTCCTTTATTTTTAGTAATATAACGAGCGTTTTATGTACAAACTTTATACGAACTTCTGAAAGGGGCAACTACATGCAATATGTAATGAGCATTATCGGTATTCTTGCCGTGTTAGGTTTATGTTTTGCTTTGTCAAACAACAAAAGTAAAATCAACTTCCGTGCAATTGCAATTATGATTGGTTTCCAAATTTTAATCGGTTGGTTTATGTTTGCTACAAAGATTGGTCAACAAATCATTATTTTCATTAGTAAAGTTTTCAACAAACTAATTAAACTTGGTACGACAGGTGTCGATTTTCTCTTTAATGGAATTCACAGAGATTTTGTCTTTTTCTTAAACGTATTACTAATTATCGTATTTTTCTCAGCACTACTTTCAATCTTTAGTTATTTAGGTGTTTTACCATTCATCGTTCGCGTTGTCGGCGGTGCTATTTCAAAAATTACTGGTTTACCACGCGTTGAGTCATTCCACGCAGTAAACTCTGTATTCTTCGGTTCAAGTGAAGCATTAATCGTTATTAAAAACGATTTACAGCATTTCAATAAAAACCGTATGTTTATCATTTGTTGTTCTGCGATGAGCTCCGTTTCTGCTTCTGTTACAGCATCATACGTAATGATGTTAGATGCAAAATACGTACTAGCAGCTCTTCCGCTAAATTTATTCTCAAGCTTAATCGTTTGTTCGTTATTAACACCAGTTGATACGAAGAAAGAAGATGAAGTGATTCAAAAATTTGATAGAACTCTATTCGGGGACAGCTTTATCGGTGCAATGATTAACGGTGCGCTTGATGGTTTAAAAGTAGCTGGTATCGTTGCCGCATTAATGATCGCCTTTATCGGTGTGATGGAAGTTGTAAACTACGTAATTAGTGCAGCTTCAGGCGCAATGGGACATGCCATTACTTTACAACAAATCTTCGGTTACGTACTTTCTCCATTCGCATTCTTAATGGGTATTCCAACTCAAGATATTATCCCAGCTGGTGGTATTATGGGTACGAAGATTGTTTTAAATGAGTTTGTAGCAATCCTTGATTTAAAAGACACAGCTACAACATTAGCTCCACGTACAGTTGGAATCGTTACAGTATTCTTAATTAGCTTCGCAAGTATTAGCCAAATTGGTGCAATCGTTGGTACAATCCGTGCCCTTTCTGAAAAACAAGGAAGCGTTGTTTCTAAATTTGGTTGGAAAATGCTATTTGCATCAACACTTGCTTCTATTTTATCTGCGACAATCGCTGGATTGTTTATTTAATAAAAAATCACCTTTGCTTAGACAGCAAGGTGATTTTTTTATTATCATCATTTAAGAAACTGAAGAAAACTCTAATGCCTCTTCCTTATTAATAATTTCCCCCTTATATTTACCTTTCACGGAAATATCAATAATTGATTTATTTTCTGCTTCAATTTTCCCTAAAGAAAATATATATATTAAGTCATCTTTTTTTAACATCCATTGTTTTCCGTGCCAAGGACCAGTTAACTTCTGTTCTGGTGACGCTAGTATTTCTCCAAAATATTCACATTCGCCTAGAGATGTTTTTACTGTATTCTTCTTCGTATCAATAACTACATATTTAAGGAGCTTTATACTTTCACTTGAAAAAATCTCTACTTCATGATCATTTTTTTTCTTAAATTTCAGCTTTCCATCTTTTGTATTAACCAATTTACTTTGATCAATTGCATTTAGTACAAACTCATACTCTTCTTTTGTAACACCGAAATTAGGATGATATGGAAAACTTTTTTTCTCTGCATGTTCTTCTACATATTTTAAATACCATTCCATATTACTTGCTAGATGCTCTCTCATTCTTTGACCAATACTCCCTACCTTTTTAAGAGTATCTGGTTCCATCTCAAGTGTCATAATATCCGCCGTCACTTCCGCATTCATAAGATGCGATGGAATATACTCTTCCACGCTATTCGCTTTACTCACTTCACTTTGACAACCAACTATAAATAGCGATATGAAAAAGATATATATTATTTTTTTATATTTCATTTCTATTCTCCACTCTATACATTATTCTTACTTAGTTTTATAGCGGTTTTCATTATAGTATAAAATCTTTATATTTTAATAAAATACATATCCTTATGCAAA
>NZ_JBNLYC010000105.1:0-15644 GCF_050172015.1 Bacillus sp. GMa5/1
ATAAAACAGGGAATAAATGCTACAACAACTTGTTTACTCATAAACTCGTTTGGCTCACCATTTACATTCCAATGTACTGCCATACGATTTGGTAAATAGGGATAGAGAAATAGAGTAAGTAAAAGACAAGCGAAAAATATTCCAAGTACATACTTATATTTGATCAAGTGATTCTCACCTCTCTTTTCTCTTAACGGCTTCGCTTCTTTTAGAGAAATCCCTGCAAAAATCTACTTTTTTCAAGTTAAAACTTATACTTTATGCATTTTCTTTTTGAAATTCTTTTATTTTTTTATTTAACTTTGTAGGAAACGGCACATCAACTTCAATTGCTTCTTTCGTAATTGGATGCAAGAAATTTATCTTCATCGCATGCAATGCTTGACTGGACATATATTTTGTTTGTCCACCATATAATACATCCCCAACTAGTGGATTACCATTATGACTCATATGAACACGAATTTGATGTGTTCTACCCGTTTCTAATTGTAACGTTACGAAAGTCGTGTTTTGCTTCTTAAAATACTTTTCTACTTTATAATATGTGATAGCTTGGTCACCTTTTGGAGAAATACGACGCCTTGTAGCATGATGGCGATCCCTTCCGATAGCAGCATCAATCTTTCCTTGTTTCTTCTTTACTTTCCCTTCAACGAGCGCTGCGTACGTTCTTTTAATTTTTCTTTCCATTAATAGACGATCCATAATTGCACCAGCAATTCTATGCTTAGCAAACACGACACCACCTGTCGTATCTTTATCTAAACGATGAATATGACGCACCTTCGTCTCTAAACCTTGCATTTGAAAATGAAAAGCAACAAGATTTGCAAGCGTCCCGGTTCCACCTTTTTCAGCAGGGTGTGTGTCCATTTGCTCTGGTTTATTTACGATAAGTACGTGATCATCTTCGTATACTACATGTAATTCACCATATTCTGGATCTACACCGTACTCTTCCTCCGCAAACATATGGACTTGTAACTTATCGTTCTCTTTTAAAAGCTCATTCCATCTTCTTTGTTCCCCGTTAACCGTAACACCTTTTTCCATACGAAGCTGATGTAATAGCTTTTTCGGTATTTCCCATTCTACTTTTAATACCGATTCAATACTTATACCATTCCATTTAGCTGGAACGATAATTTCACACCATTCGCCCTTTTTCTTTGTTTCCATACTGTTTATCACCTTATTTCTATTGATTCTCTCATTGTAACGGAAAACACACTTTGATGCACTGTCAAAAATAGAGGACAGTCTTATAATAGACTGCCCCTCAAGCTCTAAGTCTTTTCATTTCTAATAATACTTCTTCAGCTTTTTGTTCATACGATAAATCTTTAAAGAAATCCGCCAACCTTTTATAATCATTGTAAGCATCTAATAAATCGTCCATCTTTTCTATTTTCATCACTTGTTGTTTTTGTTTCATTTTTACTGGATAGCGATAACCTGATACTTCTTGTATTTTGTAATACTCATCCTCTACTTGAACGACCTTTACAAGTTCTTCCTCTTCTGCATCCATCGTATACCCGTCAAATTCTCTAAGTAGTTCATAAATGATATGAGTCCATTCATCTTTTGGATAAAATCCTTTTTCTAACCGATAACCGACAATGCGATACATATGCCCATCGTTCTCAGCAAACTGTACTGTATCATTTAACTTAAACTTAAAATAACGAAACATTGCCTTCACCTACTTATTATGTAATGTTCTTATCACATACTATTTGCAAAATGTAGGCTTTGCTATTCATAAAAAATGCTCATCATATTGATGAGCATTTTTTACGATGCTTTTTCTCGTTTTTTTCGAAATGGTAACCACCAGTTCCAGTCTCCAAATAACTTCATTAAGCTTGGTACGAGCATAAGACGAATAATTGTTGCATCAAGAAATATTGCTAATGCAACGCCAAGCCCCATCTGCTTTACTGGTAAAATATCAGTAAATGCGAATGCACCAGTTACAACAATCATTATTAAAGCAGCTGATGTAATGATTCTACTTGTTGAAACGAGCCCTTCTAACGTTGCTTGATCGTTATCTCCTGTTTCTTCATAGAGCTCATGAATACGTGAAATAAGAAATACTTCATAATCCATACTAAGCCCAAATACGAGGCCAAAAATGAAGATTGGTAAGACAAACAGAACCGGACTTGCTTCTAAACCGAAATGACCACCTTCAAATAACCAAACAACAATTCCAATGGTTGCACTTAAACTAAGTATATTCATAACAATTGCCTTAATTGGAATGAGTATAGATCGGAATGCAAATAATAATATAACAAAGGTCGATCCAAATATAACAGACATACCAATTACAACTTTATCTTTAATTTCATCTTCTAATTCTTGTTGAAACGTCGTCATTCCGCCTAGATAATACGTAACATCCGTTTCTTTATAGTTCTTTTTAAAGTCACGTACCCACTGTTTTGCAGTCTCTGTACGTGGTTTTGTTTTCAAAAAGATTTCTATCGTCGTCTTATTCCCTTGCGTGTATGCTTCAAATACAGGAGTTAGTTTCGCTGATTCTGGCGACTGCAATATTCCAACAACTTGATCTGCTTTCATTCCAGTTAACCCGTCGTATAAACTTCTTACTTCATGTACTTTCTTATCATCTTTTAACTTTCGAACGACTTCTTCTATCTTTTGTAGACTTTCTTTTTCTTTCATATCTTTTTTCGTCTCTACAACTAACGTAACATCAGCGTGTGTTTTGACAGTTTCATTAAATGCTTCTTCATACTTTTCATATGCAATCCTTGTATCACTCTTTTCAGGTAAAGCTTCAACACCAGGGAACTGCAAATTAGCTGTACGTAACGGTAATAAGCAAATAACAATAAATGTTGTAACAACAATAATCATTGCAATTGGATGTTTCATCACAAATTGTGCAAATTTACGCCATGCTTTTGCCGGCGTATGTGCTACTTGATTCTTTTTTAATATTCTTTTACCTATTAACGATAATAGTGCTGGAAGAAGTGTGAGTGAGAATAAAATGCTCATAATGACAACAATCATTCCGCTAATCGCGACAGATTGAATATAATCTATCTTAAAGAAAAACAAACCGGATAACCCAACAAATACGCATAATCCTGAAAATACAATCGCACGTCCTGCCGTTTGATATGTAATTGCTATCGCTTCTTTTACCGTTCGTTTAGCAACTTCCTCTCGAAAACGGTTCACAAATAATAGCGCAAAATCAATAGATAATGCAAGTCCAATCATCGGCGCAACGTTTAACACGAAAATAGATAGTTCTTTATCAACACCGATGAAATACAATATCCCCATCGTACTAATAACACTAAGCGCCCCATTCAAAATCGGTAAAATTGATGCCAAAAGACTACCAAACGAAAATAGTAATACAAGAAACGCAATTGGTAATCCAATCATTTCTGCTACTTTTAAATCATTTTGCGTTCTTTCATTAATCTCTTGATTAATTTTCGGAAATCCTGTAGGTGTTACTTTTAATGCTACATTACTTTCTTTCTCAATCTCATCAGCAAATTGTAATGTCTTTTCCATTCTTTCTTTATTTGTTTTCCCGGAAAATAAAATTGTCGCATAACCGATGTCATCTTGTAGCATTTCTTTATTTTGGATTGGGTGATGGAAAGATTCATAGCTCTCTTTCTCTTGAACATTCTTTACAATTTCATCTATTCGCTTTTTAAATTCCTCATGCGAAGCATCTTTATTTTTCTCAAAAACGAGCAGAAGCGTATCTTGAGACTTCTTAAAATCTTGATCTAAAATTTCTTTTGTTTTTTGATAGTCGCCTTCCGTTTGGAAACCGTCACCACCTAATACTCCCGGTAGCCTTGGAGCAAAAATCCCAAGTGCGATTGCGAGCAACAGTAACGCTACAATTACTGTATAACGAAACTGATACAAAAAGGCTCCTAACTTCCCCCACTTATCAACTTTATGTACGTTTGTCTTCACACATTTTCACCTACTTTAAATAATTCAATTGTCACTTATACTGTATCACATCTTGATATAAACAAAAAACGTCTGGAAAAACTATAATAATAGTTTTTCCAGACGTTTTTCTATCTCTCTTTATTAAGCCCTAATCTCTCAGTAAGTAAACGATGGTAGTAAATCGCGATAATTAACAAAATACCACCTACGCAGTAACCAGCTAAAATATCAGTTGGGTAATGTACATTTAAAATGACTCTACTTAATCCAATCGATAAAATTACTATACCCATCAAAATCGTTGTGACACATTTCCCAGCTACGCTTTTCAAATTAGCAGCAATGATATAAGTAAGAAATCCAAATGTCATAATCGAAAGCATTGCATGTCCACTAGGAAAACTATATCCAAGTGCATCTAGCGCTTCATTTAATGACGGACGTTCTCTCTTTACAATCTCTTTTATCCCTTTATTCACAAGATGTGTTATTAAAATCCCCATTGGATATACAATCATCGCAGCATAATAACGCTTCTTCCAAAAAACAAGCAAACTTATAACGAGCGTAGTGACTATCCCAATTGCTGATCCCAATTTTGTAAAGTACGAGAAAAATATAAGAGAACTTTCCGTTTGTAGCCCTCTTACTAATCCACGGACATATGTATCCATCACTGTAACGCCACCTGCATGTACGCGCCAAGCAACAATACCAAATACAGCAAATAACAAACCGATACACATTACCTCATACTGATGTAACTTCTTCTTCAAACGATTTCCTCCTACTATGAAAAAATGCGATTTCTACTTTAGAAACCGCATTTCCTTACTTATTTACCTTTTGTTTTTAGCTCTGTCCAGTAACGATCATAGTCTTTTAACTTATCGTCTACATCAACAAGCCATTCTGTACGATCTAACTCTTCTTTCGTTAAGAAAATCATGTGATTATCACGGTATTCTTTACTATGAAGAGGATGAGCTTTTTCATTTGGATTACTGTAACCAATTGACTCGTAGTTTTTCACACTTACTTTTTCATCTAGTAAGTAGTTCATAAATTTCTCAGCAAGCTCTTTATGTTTTGCACCTTTTGGAATTGCTAACGTATCAGCCCAAATTGTGCCGCCTTCTTTCGGTACAACATATTCTACATCTTTATTATCTTTTGCGATAAATGCTGCATCTCCAGACCAAACTGTTCCGATCCAAGCATCTTCTGTAATGAATTTTTGTTTAATGTTATCTGTATCAAATGCTAATAAGTTTGGAAGCAGCTTCTTTAAATCATCTGCTGCTGTCTTTAATTGTGCATCGTCTTTCGTACTGTTTGAGAACCCGTGCTTCTTAAGACCCACTCCTAATACTTCACGAGAATCGTTCAGTAACGTTACATGTCCTTTATATTTCTCATTCCATAAGTCCGCCCAGCTTGTAGGTGCTTCTTTCACATACTTTTTATTGTATGCAATCCCTGTTACACCCCAAGTGTACACTAAAGAATATTTATTCTCTGGATCAAACGCAGGTGTTTTGAAATTAGAAACCATATTTTCGATATTCGGGATATTCTTTTTATCTAACGGCGCTAATAAGTCCATTTTCGCCATTGTTTTAACCATGTAATCAGACGGCTGGATTAAGTCATACTTTGCGCCACCAGCTTGTAATTTCGCAAGCATTTCTTCATTACTTGCGTACTTGTCATAGTTAATTTTCACATTATATTTCTTTTCAAAATCTTTTAGCACTTGCTCATCAAAATTGTCAGCCCAGCTATAAATATTTAATTCTTCTTTCTTTTCACCACAACCAGCAAGCACACCAGCAACAAGGCTAAAACTAATTGCTGCGCCAGCTATTCTTTTCATTAATTTCATCGGTTTATTACCCCCTTGTACTTTCTATATCGTTCGTATTATAAAGGAAGGTGTCCTCCAGAGTTTTCTTCACCATCTGCACCTTTATTCCGGAAGATTTCAGATAGAACCATTAATCCTACGATAGCAACAATTAAAATTGTAGAAAGAGCATTGATTTCTGGTGATACTCCGCGCTTAACCATACTGTAAATGTATAGTGGCAATGTTGTTGATCCTGGTCCTGATACGAAGAAACTAATTACAAAATCATCAATTGATAATGTGAATGTTAATAATGCTGCCGAAATAACTCCCGGTGCAATTGCTGGGAACGTTACATAACGAAACGTTTGCCAAGGCGTTGCTCCTAAATCATTTGCAGCTTCTTCTAAGTCACGTCCCATACTTGAAAGACGCGCAGCTAAAATAACAACAACAAACGAAATACTAAATGTAATATGTGCAATAATAATCGTTGTTTGTCCAAGTTCCATTCCTAACTGGCTGAAAAGAATTAGTAAAGATAATCCCATTAAAATATCAGGAATTAAAATTGGTAAATATACAAGGCCATTAATAGCCCCTTCAAAACGATATTTATAACGATGTAAAGCGATTGCAAAGAATACACCAAGTACCGTTGTCACAATCGTTGTTATAACTGCAATCGTAATACTATTTACAAATGCATCAATAACATCTTGTTTTTGAAATAAATCTGTATACCAATGGAATGTAAAACCTTCCCACTCCGCATTAATGCGAGAGTCGTTGAAAGAATAGACCATTAAAACCATCATTGGAAAATACAAGAATAACAAAATTAACCAAGAATAAGAAACTAAAAACTTCTTCATCTTTGCCTATTCCCCTCCGTTCTCATTATATTTATATACTTTCGTTGCACGATAATATAAGTAAATTAACAGAACAGAGAATAGAACAACGATAATCGATAACGCAGATCCAAACGGCCAGTCACGTGCACCTAAGAATTGATTTTGAATAACGTTTCCAATTAATGCTACTTTCGATCCGCCCATCACGTCTGATACAACAAACATTCCGATAGAAGAAACGAATACTAAAATAGAACCAGTCGCAATTCCTGACATCGTCATCGGCACTGTTATATTCCAAAATGCCTTTATTGGTGTTGCTCCTAAATCATAAGCCGCTTCTAGCTTACGCTTATCCAACTGCTCAATTGCTGCATACACTGGTAAAATCATAAATGGTAATAAAGAATAGACCATTCCGAGTATTACAGAAGGAGTATTATATAATAAATTTAACGGTTCACTAATAATGCCAAGCTTTAATAACAACGTATTCACAAGACCTTGTGAACGTAAAATAACAATCCATGCGTATGAACGAACAAGAAAGTTAATCCAAAACGGGATCGTTGCCAATAATAAAAGAATAGAGCGGTATTTGCGGTCAACAATTGTAATTGTATACGCAAACGGATAACCAATTAATAAACATATTACTGTTGTAATAACTGCAATTTTAACAGTTTCCCATAACGTTCCTAAGTATAATGGATCAAACACACGGGATATATTCTCCAGCGTAAATTGCATTTCTACTGTCCCGTAAGCTCCGCGCTGCATGAAGGCGAATCCTAATACGAATACGAGCGGGATTAGGAAGAAAATTAACAGCCACGCGACTGTAGGTAGTGCGAGTAATTTCCCTTTTTTCAATTTAAGGTCACCTCGTCCTCTTGCTCCCAGCCTACATATACATTATCTCCAATGCTCCACTGTGCTGCCTCTTCAGCAGTTTGATATGCCATTAGTAATTCTGATGTTTTCTCATCACGTACATAAAGCTTCTCCATATTTCCGACAAACTCGATATCTTCAATATGTCCAAGATGGTATTCTTTTAAAATTGACTCTTCAACCGAACGTACTTTTACATTTTCAGGGCGAATTGCTACATAGCCTTCCCCGTTTTTCACAATATTATTTTCACCGATGAATGTCGCAACGAACAATGTTTTCGGCTTATTGTAAATTTCTTTCGGTGTTCCGATTTGTTCGATATGTCCTTTATTCATAACTACAATACGATCGCTCATGCTCATTGCTTCTTCTTGATCGTGCGTTACGTATATGAACGTAATTCCTAAATTACGTTGTAAGTTTTTCAATTCACGTTGCAAGTCTTTTCGTAACTTAAAGTCAAGCGCTCCAAGTGGCTCATCTAATAGTAATACACGCGGATTATTTACAATCGCTCTTGCAATTGCAACACGCTGCTGTTGTCCACCAGAAAGCTTCGCAGGTTTACGATTACGGAACTCAAGTAACTGCGTTAAACGCATTGCCTCTTCAGCACGCTCTTTCTGCTCTGCTGCTGATACTTTCTGCATTTTCATACCAAAACAAATATTCTTCTCTACTGTCATATGTGGGAATAGTGCGTAATGTTGGAACACTAGGTTCATATGACGCTTATATGGCGGCAAATCGTTAATTCTTTCATCATCTAATAAAAGATTCCCTTTAGTTGGAGTTTCAAATCCTGCGATCATACGAAGTAACGTCGTTTTCCCGCAGCCACTCGGCCCTAAAATTGTTAAAAACTCTCCCTCTTTAATATCTAAAGAAAGAGGTGGGATAATCACTTGATTTCCAAAATGTTTTTCAACTGCTTCAACTTTAATAATCTTTTTCATTTTCCCGTCCTATCTACCTTAAATTTTAAATTTTTATATTCATGAATAAATATTTATGTTCTATAGACTATTTTTTGTTTCGATCCAAACAAAAATGGTTATTTAGCAAGCGTTCGTTTCTATTCTTTATGTAGTATGTTTGATTCATTTTCGCCTGATACATAACGTCGAACAGAAAAACCCCTTCCATTGCGAAGGGGCTATTATCATACGGCTACGCCTACTGATAAACACCATCATCATTTTAACAACTTTCGTATGAATTTTAAAGCACTTTTTGTAGAAGAGTAACGAATTTTCATGTCGAATGCTGTAGATTGGGCTAAAATGCTTTTATAATGTGAAAAAGTCCGAAAACTTTCTTTCCCATGATAACCCCCTAATCCACTACTTCCAACACCCCCAAAAGGTAAATATGGCGTAGCAAGGTGATAGACAACATCATTAATACAGCCTCCACCATATGAAATATTACTCGTCACTTTCTTTTGTACTTCTTTATCTTCAGAAAATACATATAACGCTAACGGCTTCGGATGTTGCTGGATTGTGCCAATTACATTTTCTATATTGTCGTACTCTATGATTGGTAAAATCGGACCAAAAATTTCATCTTCCATAACAGCATCTTGCCATGTAATATCCGCTAGTACTGTCGGTTCAATATGTAAAGTATCTTTCTCATAGTTTCCACCAATTACGACTTGACCATCTTGTAAGAATCCACATAATCGTTCAAAATGACGCTCACTTACAATACGCACGTAATTTTCATTTTGTAAAGGTTCTTTACTATACTGCTCTGTAATTTCATGTCGCAGTGCCTCAATTAGCTTTTCTTTCACGGAAGAATGCACGTACATATAATCAGGCGCTACACACGTCTGCCCTGCATTTAAAAACTTACCCCAAACAATTCTTCTTGCTGTCATCTCTATCTTTGCATCTTTATGTACAATACAAGGACTTTTCCCGCCAAGTTCTAAAGTGAGCGGCGTCAACTGTTTCGCTGCTGCTTCCATTACAACTTTTCCAACGCCAACACTACCAGTAAAGAAAATATAATCAAACGGTTCCTTCAGCAAAGATGTACTCTCTTCAACGCCACCTTCTACTACCGCTACAAGCTCTTCTGGGAATAATTCATCTAACATTCTCTTAAGCACTTTTGAAACGCTTGGCGTTAACTCTGACGGCTTTAAAACGATTGTATTTCCAGCTGCCAGTGCTCCTACAAGTGGTGCAATTGCTAATTGAAAAGGATAGTTCCACGGTGCAATAATAAGCGTCACACCATACGGTTCTGGCACTACTTTTCCTTTTGATCCAAAATGAGTAAGTGCTGTTCGAACTCGTTTCGGTTTACTCCACGATGACATATGTTTCAATTGAAAGGAAATTTCTTTTAATACATATCCAACTTCCGTTGTAAACGACTCGTGAACTGACTTATTTAAATCTAATTTCAATGCCTGAAATATTTCTTCTTCAAAACGCTGAATGCCTTCATAAAGCTTCTTCAAATTATTCTTTCTCATTTCGATGCTTCTCGTATGCCCTTTTAAAAAATATTCCTTTTGCCTACTTACAATAGAGGAAATACTCATTCACTCACCTTCTCCCACTATTTTTATCCAATTCTTTCATTATTTATATAAACTTCATATATAACAAATTTCTATTCTTAAGGTTACATTATATATGACTTTTTCAGCTATATAAAATTCATTGCTCACAAAAAAACTACCGAAAGAAAATCTCTCGGTAGTTTTACAGTATTAACGATATAAACGAACAGCACCTGCAGAATTATCATCAGCTTGTCCTACTACTTCAAATTTCAAACCAAGCTTCGGTAAAATACGTCCTGCATCTGGAATCTGTTGATTAATATACGTTTTAGAATCATCAAACTTCGGTACGCCTGCTAAGCCATCATACGTAAATGTTCCACGCGTTGGAGATACGACTTTCCAAGCTGGCGTTTTGTCAAATGAAAACGCTGCATCAGCGATTTGGAATCGTGTACTACTCTTAACTGTTGGTTTACCATTTAAAGTACCAACAATTGCTTCTGGATGAGAATCAACTACACCAAGGAAACCGTGTCCTGGATGTACACCAACCCAGTTATCTGTATAAGCTGAATCTGCATACCATACAACCATACCAGTGTTAAATACTGGACCGCGAGCAAATTTCAACGCGTTATCTGCCCCAGCATAGTTTCTCCACTCAACATAGTAGTTATGTTTTTTCTTCTCTGTTCCGTTAGATACAACGAAACCATCTAATTTTAATTGTGGTGTACCTTCTGCATCATCAGAGAATACTACTTTACCATCTACTGTTAATGAAGCATTATCAAGAGCGAATCCATTTAATGCTAAACCACCATCAGTAATGTAATCAAATGTTAATTTTACTTTTTTGCCTTTGAATTGACTTAAATCATATGATTTGTCAATCCATTTTCCATTTGTCGAATCTGCATTTCCACTATTTGCTTTCTCACCAAGTCTTTCAATTAACGTTTGTTTACCATCTTCTGTTACAGCGTGTACTTCAAGGAAATCATAACCTGCTTCAATCTCATATAATGACTTGAAATCAAATTTTGCATTCGTTGCATTCGTTAAATCGAACAACGGTGTTTCCATCTTCGTATGAAGATCGTCACCTTTTGTGCTGTAGTAATACTGTTTTCCAAATGCTGGCTCAATTGTTTTAACATCTTTATCTGGTAAGTTAACACGGATCATACCTGGTCTTGCTGATTTCGTAACACTTTGATCCAAATATGTCGCTAGACCGATACCTTTATTTAATTTCTCGTAATCTACTTCTACGATATTTGCCCAGTTACCACCGATTGTTTTTTGGAAAAACTCTTTATTTTGTGGTGAGAAACTCGTTGGCGTCGTTCCAGCGATTTTACCAGCCCAGCTTCCGCCACTCATAATAGACCAAGCTTCAATCGGCTCACCTTGACCACTATATTGTGTATCGTACTCATCTGGAAGACCTAAATCGTGACCATATTCATGTGCGAATACACCAACTGCTCCATCTTCTGGTTCAATTGTGTAGTCGAATGCTGCCATCTTTCCACCCCAATATGGTACTTTCGCTTGTGTACCTTCAATTGGGAATGGCTTTGGTCCAACTGTCCAACGGTGCGACCAAATTGCATCATCGCCTAATTTACCACCGCCTGCTTCTTGTCCAACACCCGCATGAATAATCATTAAGTGATCGATTAAACCGTCTGGTTGATTTTTATTCCCATCACCATTTACATCGTATTGATCAAATTGGTCGAACTCTGATAAATCAATACCACTATCTACAGCTGCTTTTAATGCATCTTTTACTAAATCACGTGGCCCTTTTGGTCCTTTATTATCATGGCCTCCGCCCGGAGCATCTGCACCGTAATCAGCAGCTTTACCAGGAACTGTTAACCATTTTGTAACTGTTCCGTCTACAGTATAACTACCACCAGATTGCTCTTCGTAATATTGTTTAAACGTTTCAATTTTACTTCCATCATCTAATGTGAATGGCTCGTTGCCGAATAACATTTTTTCATAATGTTCTTTATTAAAATCGTTAGAATACATATATCCAGGCTCTTTGTCGATATTATTATGTTTAAAGTCAGCGTACTCTACAAGTAAAACGAGTACTTTGTCTTTACGAACTTCACCGTTATAGTCTTTTTGTTTCGCTGGAGAAGTTGGTACTTTACCATTTAGACCGCCTTTAACTGGGCCTGTCGCTGCAGGTGTGCCTGTTGCTGGTTGATTTAATTTTTCTTTCGTGTCTGCTTTCGCATCTTTCACTTTCTTTAAAAAGTCAGATGCATCTTTCGTAAGTTGGTCCCCATTCGCTGCTTCTTTCCCAGGATTTTCACCCTTTTTGTTCTCTACATACTTTTCGACTGCTTTCTTTGTTTCTGTCTCTGAAGCCTTCGAATCAATTACCCCACGTTTTTTTAATGCATCTGCTAAACGTTCTTCCGGAATTAAATGATCATCCACTGGGCTCGTAGCTGTTTTATTCACAGGCGTTTCAGCATATGCAGATTGAGTGCCAGCTCCGAATGAAAGGCCTAATACAGCTGTCAATGCGATTGATGACAAAACTTTGAACGGTTTCTTGTTCATCCCTTATTTCCTCCCCTAATAAATAATATGTATTACAAATTAAATTTTATTAAAAATTCAATATTTTTTCAATATTTAGTCATATTATGTAATGTTTTTAATATATTTGTAAAAATTTCATAGTTAGCATACGAATATATCACAATTCAACAATGTTTTCTGAAAATATTGAAAGTTTTTATCGAACAATTTATAATTTCCATAGAGGGAGTTTAATGGGGATTTTATCTTTGTTTCATCTACACAATATTTGATAATTCACTATATAAAACACAAAATCGGATTTCATTATCATGTATTCTGTAGCAGCAATTATGACCGATAATTAGGGAGGAATTACATTTGTACAAAGATAAGACAGACGCACTGGATCAAGAATGGATTGATTTAATACTTGAAGCTCTAGATGCTGGTATCGCCATGCAAGACATCGAGCAATTTTTCCAACGTATGAAGCCATCCAGTCAGGCTCAATAGGTTTGTTCTTTTTAACGAAGTTTATGTTATAATAATGACATCATAAGACAACTACATATTGATAGAAAGGTGCGCAAATATGATTGGAGAACGTATAAAACGCCTTCGTTTACAAAAAGGGATTTCATTAACTGAACTTGCCGAAAAAGCTGGCGTTGCTAAATCTTACATTAGTTCTATAGAACGAAATTTACAAAAAAACCCTTCCATTCAGTTTCTTGAAAAGATCGCAGCAGTTCTACAAATTCCAGTTGATACTTTACTTCATGATGAAACAACAAAGGAAACTAACCTAGACTCCGAATGGACACAACTCGTTAAAGATGCAATGAACTCTGGTGTCTCCAAAGAACAATTTCGTGAATTTCTTGAATTTACAAAGTGGAAGCAAAATCAAAAATAATAATAGAAAGAAGTGCTTACAACCAGCACTTCTTTTTCTTTATAAAAAAAAGCGGGAATACCCGCTTTTTTTATTATTTTTCTTCCCCAGCTTCTTGGTTAGCATTGAATGTCCATTCTAAATTCAATGTATCACCTTGGAAGATATTTTGGTCTTTTCCATCATCTACAAATTCAAATTGTACCCATAGATAATCCTCTGTACCAGCTGCTAATCCACCCTTTTCTCCCCACTCAGGAGCAAAGATATCTTTAGCTAAAAGATCTGGATCAACTTTTTGTAAGTCTGCTAAAGTTGTTTCGTATACAGGCTCACTTTGTTTATCCCAGTTCCAAAGGAATTTTACTTTAACGTGCTTACCAAAGTCTTCACCAGCATTATCACCTTTTGCATCTTTAACAGTATACTTTGTTGCTAATTTAACGTCTTTAATAGTTAACGAACCGCTGTTTTGTAATAAGAACTCTTTCTTAACAGAATCCCCTGGTTTTAAATCTTTAATATCTACAAGCGTCTTAGGGTTTAATGTAAGGTCTAACGTCCCAGCTGCAAATGTATTGTTTGATACTTCTTTATCGCTAAAGAATGCAAATGTTCCTCCACCAATTAAAGCTAACCCCAATGCTGCTGATGCAACTCCCATACCTAATTTCTTTTTCAGACTCACAATCAATTCCCCCTAGCTTTTTTTTATATTTTTATCACTTATTTTTCAATAAGAGATGTAAAGAAAACTATATTAGCTTAGCTAATATGCGTTCTTTTTTAAAAACCTTATGTTCATTATAACGAACAACCCTATATAAACACAACACATATTTATTAATATTTTCAGTTATTTTTATTTCTCAATATCATTTAGACTTTTCAGAAAAAAACAATGATAATTTATAACTTTTTTCACACTCAAATCATTTAATACTATAAGAAAAAAGAAAAACAAAGAGGTGAGGGCTAACGTTCCCTCACACTCGTATAAATATTACTAGTCTTGCTTATTCGTTCACTCTCTCTTACACCACATTCTTGTTTTCCGGCTGTTTCACTAAAGCAGTTACTCCGCTTTCTTTTGCTCTTCTAGCTTTTTCTGTTCTTCCGCTTTCTTCTGCTCTTCTAGCTTTTTCTGTTCTTCCGCTTTCTTTTGCTCTTCTACTTTCTTCTGTTCTTCTGCTTTCTTCTGTTCTTCTACTTTCTTCTGTTCCTCTGCTTTCTTCTGTTCCTCTGCTTTCTTCTGTTCTTCTACTTTCTTCTGTTCTTCTGCTTTCTTCTGTTCTTCTGCTTTCTTCTGTTCTTCTGCTTTCTTCTGTTCTTCTACTTTCTTCTGTTCTTCTGCTTTCTTTTGTCCTTCCGCTTCAATTGCAACGTTTAATTGTTGCTGAAGAGCCTGAATTTGCTCATCAATAGCTTTCAAGCTAATTTCTTTCTCAATATAGTCACGCTTCTCTTTGATACTGCGGAAGCCTTCATTTACATATATGGACACTTGCTGCATCGACTCATCTTTATTTACCTTTAATTCTTCTTGTATTTGATTGTAAGGAGCTTCTATTTCAGTATATACATTTTGCAGGGCTTCCTTCTCAGCAACAATTTTCTCACGCCCTTGTTGCCATACAGAAATCGCCTGTTTTATTTCTTCAATAGAAGTTGCTTTCGATTTTCCCTTCATCGTTCCATACTCACGCTCAATAAACTGTTTATGTTTCTCAGATTGCTCTTTTAACGTATTAACTGTTTTCGGAAATATAATTGCTGTAGAAAGCGTCGCTTCTACTTTCGTTTCATGAATGAACGCCGCTTCTGTATGCGTCATAATTTGAGATCCTAAATAAAACGTAATAGAACACATACACGGCAATATAAGCATCTTTTTAAAATTACGCGGTCTTTTCAGCATCTTAATCTCTCCCATCGAACATTACGTTCTTTATACAGAACATTATCTATATTATAGTAAAGAACTATTAAAATTGATAGACAAATACTAGAAAAATAGAAAAAGGGCTATCCATGTGAAGTGCACCCCAATTGTTAGACACATAATTAACAATTGGAGGTGCA
>NZ_JBNLYC010000106.1:0-15525 GCF_050172015.1 Bacillus sp. GMa5/1
GGATCTTTCAAAATCTTTTAAATCTTCCTTCATTCCTTCTTTTTAATAAACTTCAAATTTTATTACAATAACGCTTTTTTAAAATACAATCGCTTGCCTATAAACTTTGTAACCTTCATTTTCTTTCCTATGATTACAACATCCTCCTAACAACCAAGTATTGATTATATATCCCATATGAACACCTCTATTTTATTGGCATATACTTTGAAGGAAAAAACATTTCACATTAAACATATACCTACAAACTCAGTTGCTAATAATTTACCAAAAATTACTTAATATTCAATTTTTAAAAGGAGGTATTTATGAGATATAATCGAAAATCAAATTCCAAAAATCCGTGTGATAAATTTCAGCAACCCTGCTTTATTTCTATATCCGCTTGTGATCAAAGTAATTGCTGTACACCTGTTTTTTTCTCGAATTCTCAACAACAAGAATTATTACAAATAATAAATCAATTAAATCAAGCCATCCTTTCTTTTTTCACAACACCAAATCCAACAACTATACAAATACTCCAATCAGCATTACAGGCATTAAATGATTTATTAATAACAGTACAACCAAATACACCAAATAGAAATTTAGTTATAAGAACTATAAATCAATTAATTAATTCCTTACCTACCGCATCCCTCACTCAAATCTCAGCATTATTCCAATTTCTATTCCAAAGCTTGTCTTCACTTATAAGTTGTTCAAATATATCAGACCCCTTATTACAGCAAACATTCAACTTAATTCTACAAGGAATCTTAAATAGTTCGCTATTAAGTAACATCGGAACACCGGGGCCGACTGGAGCCACTGGACCTAGAGGATTTCCTGGACCTAGAGGCGCTCAGGGTTCTCAAGGTGTGCAAGGAATTCAGGGGCCGGAAGGACCAGAAGGACCGGAAGGCCCTCAAGGTGTACCAGGGATTCAGGGACCAGAAGGGCCTCAAGGGCCTCAAGGACCTCAAGGTGTAGAAGGAATTCAGGGGCCGGAAGGACCAGAAGGACCTCAAGGACCTCAAGGCGTACAAGGAATTCAAGGACCACCAGGACCACCGGGGCCGACTGGTTCAGGGACCGGAATGGGAATTCCTGGACCACCGGGACCTACTGGGCCTCAGGGTATCCAAGGGATTCAAGGACCGGAAGGACCGGAAGGGCCCACTGGCCCTCAGGGTGTACAAGGAATTCAAGGGCCGGAAGGACCATCAGGAGCCACTGGACTTCAGGGTGTGCCAGGAATTCAAGGGCCGGAAGGACCACCAGGAGCCACTGGACCTCAAGGGGTGCAAGGAATCCAAGGGCCGGAAGGACCACCGGGACCTACTGGAGATTGTGATTGTCCACCAGGACCTACTGGACCGACCGGACCTACTGGGCCAACCGGACCTGCATGTAATTTCCTAGTATATGCTACAAATGCAGGACTCATAGATGACCCTACAAATGATACAGTATCTGTAATTAACACCGGAACAAATATAGTAGTTGATACAATTACTGTAGGTAATGCACCACTTGAAGTAACAATTTCACCAAATGGAGCTCGTGCTTATGTTACTAATATTTTTTCTAATACCGTTTCCGTTATTGATACTGCTACGAATACTGTTATCGCTACCATTCCTGTTGGAACTAATCCAATAGGTGTAGCTGTTTCTCCAAATAACACAACTGTTTATGTTGGAAATCATGGTAATAATACGGTTTCTGTCATTAATGCGGCAACAAACACAGTTATTAATACTATTCCTGTTGGCATCGCTCCACAAGGGATTACTGTTTCCCCAAATGGTGCTTTTGCATATGTTGCAAACGAATTAAGCAACACAATTTCTGTCATTAATACTGCTACCAACACAGTTATTGCTACCATCCCTGTTGGCATTCGTCCTAGAATAATCGTGTTTACACTAGATGGTACTCGTGCGTATGTCACGAATCAAAACAGCAATACAGTTTCTGTTATTAACACCGCTACCAATGCAGTTATTAATACAATTAACGTAGGTACCGAACCTGTTGGTATAGATATTACACCGGGTGGAAACCTTATTTACGTTGTAAATAAGGTTAGCAATAATGTATCGGTAATAAATGTTGCGACAAATACTGTGATTGATACAATTTCTGTTGGTTTATCCCCTGATCAAGTAACCATCATACCTGATGGCACTCGAGCATATGTTACAAATCAAGCTAGTAATACTGTTTCCGTTATTGATATTGCTACGAATACTGTTATCACTAATGTCCCAGTAGGTGTCGCTCCAACCGGAATAGCTACTGGAACTATTTGTGAATAAAATAAAGAAGTGAAAGCCACAGATAGTTTTTATTAACATTGATAGTATGTGATATTCTTTCTTTAACTACGTTCAAACAACCAGGATAAACCTTTATATTCTGTTAATACTCTTTTCTGTTTTGTCTTACAGAACCTGCAGAGCAGCTAGCTGTTGTTAGCTGCTCTCTTTCTATAAAACCCAAATCACATACCAATTAATTTACTAACATTGAATTTTTTAGAATTTAATAATAATATTTACCTATAAAATCATTACCCTTATACAAAGAGCTATGAGCCTTTCCACTCATGACTCTTTTTTTACGATTTTCACTTCACATCTACGCGATTTTGACTAGCTTCTCGACTAAATCCGTCTGGGTATCTTTCTAAAAATAATCATTTTATCTTTTCAGTAAACTTAGTATCTACACAATCAACCTTACCCTTTATCTAAACCGCAACTTGCTCAACAAATCCGCTCATTGGTGGATTGACTACTGTTACATTTTCGTCCTAAACTATTAAAAGTTTGTTGCTACTAACATCAATTTCTACTTTGTTCATATGTCCATCTACCTTTTACTACCACATGTACTCAACAACATCAGTTTTAAAAGCCACTTCCCAAATAAACTCTTACTGGAATTACTACACGACCTAGCTCGTCCACTTTTCTTGAAACACCTGTTTTTTCATACCTTACTTTCCTTTAGTATTTTTATATTTATTTAGAATCTCATGTAAACGTTTCTTATTACCAATCAGTTCTGCTTATCAAGATTTAGATTTAATTAATTGTAATAAATCAGGTGGGGGGTTATGCAGAAATGCTTTCAGGGAAAAGTTTTATAAGGAAATAAAAAATGCAGCAGTGAAAAAAATTAAAACTCGTAATTTAAGACATCCACACGCAACTATACTATTGAAACAAGGAGTTAATCCTAAAATTATCAGTGAGAGATTAGGTCATACAGACATTTCATTAACTCTTAGGATTTATTCTCATGTTTTACCGAACATACAGGAAGAAGGAGTAAAAAATTTTGGTAAAAATATCTTTGGATAGCTAACGTTTGTAGAATGTTTGCATTTTATAACAAAAAGCCAAACTAATCTTGTATTAACAAGGTTTATTCACTTTAACATATGTTATTATGTATAATACATATGTTAAGTAAATTCAGAATAACGAGGCAAATATTATGGACTTTGTTTATATTAATCAAAACGTATTAAATAATCTTCTATACATTTTATGTAGTATATTTGTTTTTTATTTCATATATGATAGCCGGCACTATTTAAAGAAATATAAAATACTACTGATCACCCTTTGTTCTAGTATCCCGCTTATTTTATGTATGCGATACCCTATCTATATGGATGAAAGTTGTATTCATGATTTAAGACAAATTCCGGTCATAATAGGTACGCTTTATGGTGGATTCCCTGTCGGTATCATATTGTTTACAATTTTATTAATTACAAGATTTTTATTTTATGGCTTTAACATGCTGACCGTTGTTGTTTACGGAATAATGTTCATCGTTACAGCACTCGCATCTTCAAAATTTAATACATATAATAGAAAACTTAAAGTAGCTTTTTCCATGTTTTTAACCTTTTTCCTAGCCATATTTACAACTTTAATTGTATTAACTTTATCAGATTTTGAAGTGAATAATTTGTATATTATTTATTTCATGGTATTACCGACTACTTTGATGTTATTTATTGTTTATATAAATGAAGTTATAAAAGATGCTGTATTAATGCGCTCAAAATTAATTAAAATGGAAAAAATGGAGATTGTTAGCCAACTCGCTGCAAGTATATCGCACGAAGTAAGGAATCCCTTAACGGTTGTAAAAGGATTTACACAGCTTTTAAAAACACAAAATTTAACTCCTGAATCAAGAGACGAATATATTAAACATATACTTGAAGAGTTAAATCGTGCCCAAGAAATTATCGATGATTACTTAACGTTTGCCAAACCTGCTCCAGAAAAACTAGATCAAATTTCAGTAAAACAAGAGTTAAATCGAGTTATTAATATGATATTGCCATTGTGTAATATGAATACGATACATATTACACAGGATTTTTCTGAGGCAACCATTGTTGGTAATAAACAGCACTTTCAACAATGTTTTTTAAACTTAATCAAAAACAGTATTGAAGCAATGCCTAATGGTGGTACCTTAAATATTTCCTCATCTATCAATAATAGTAAAGTTGAAATACGAATTGAAGATAGCGGAGTTGGAATGTCACAGGAGCAAATACATCGATTCGGTGAACCGTATTTTAGTACAAAAACAAAAGGAACCGGTTTAGGTACAATGGTTGCTGTTAAGATTATTGAGACGATGCATGGAAGTTTAAAAATCAGAAGTATCGTTAGTAAAGGAACGACTTTAACGATTACGTTCCCGAAATATAGTAAGAATACGCATTAAAACAAATAAAAAAGGAGCATAGTCGCTCCTTTTTTATTTGTTTCGATACATAAGTATCTTCAATGTTTTTTTAGTTTACATTTGTGAAGACTAATTAAAAATTAGTATCCTCCGCCCCAGCAGCTGCATCCTACAATTATTAATAGAATGAATAACACAACTAATAAAGCGAAACCTCCACCAAAACCACAAGAACCACCGTAACTCATATTTTCTCCTCCTTTTGGTTTGAAAACTAATAGGTAGTTGATCATTTTAACTGGTTCGTATTATACATTATGTGTATATCCCTTTTTTGAGCATGTCTACATAAAAATAAGTAAAAGCACTCGTTTAAAGAGTGCTTTAAAATGGATACCAAAAGTTTGGAAATACATTTAATTTTAAATATACCGCAACAATAAATATGAAAATACCGGCAAATAAAGCGATGAAATCTTCACGTTTTGCCTTACTTGTATAAAACCATGTACGTTTATCCTTCTTTCCAAATCCTCTTAAATCCATTGCATTTGAAACCGTATCTATTCTTTCTAGAGAATGAATGATTAGTGGCCAGAAAATTAAAACACGGTTCTTCATACGAACCCATAAACTTGCTTCTCCTTTTTCAAAAGCCACTCCTCTCGCTTCTTGCGCGTGTTTAATAATTTTATACTCAGACTGGATGTCAGGAATATAACGTAGTGCAATATTTATTGCATAAGTAATCTTATAATGAATACCAAGTTTACTTAAGTTACTTACAAATTCACTTGGATCTGTCGTGTAAATAAAAAGAAGTGTAAATGGTAATAACGTAAAATACTTTAATGAAAGTGTAGCTGCATAAAATAATGTTTCATATGTAATCGTTGCATATCCAACATGTAAAAACGCGGTATATGATTCAGTTAATTCAGATCCATGAGTTGGTGTAATCAATAAAATCATGACAGAGTTTAATAAACTAAATGTAAATATGACACTAAAAACAATTAAAATTTTACGAAATGGAATTTTAGCAATGCTGAGCCCGATACACCCAATAATAAATAATATTAGCAACACCCGAAAATCAAAAAACAAAAAAGTAAGCGTCATACAAAAAATAAATAAAAACAATTTCACTACCCCATCCATACGATGAAAATATGTACTATGCACCTTCCTCCCTCCTATTACTGTCTAAATAAAGCTCCATAAATTTTTCTGGACATGCAATCCCACTAAATTTAACAAGCTTGGTTAAAGAACTCTCTCTTAAGTTGGCTCTTTGTAACGTTTCTTGATCGCCTAATACATCAAACACTGTATTATCCGCAATAATTTTCCCTTCATGTAGAACTACTGCACGGTCTGTATATTCTAGCGCGAGATTCATATCGTGAGTGATAAAAACAAATGAAATTCCCTTTTTAGCTAGGTTTTTAATAAAAGCCATAAATTGTTTATAGTGATAATAATCTTGTCCCGCTGTCGGTTCATCTAATATGATAAGTTTAGGATTTGTTGTTAATACAGATGCGATTGTTAATCTCTTTTTTTGCCCATAGCTTAGTGCTTGAATTGGCCAATTACGAAATGGATATAAACCACAAATTTTTAAAGTTCCTTCTACTCTATTCTTAATTTCTTCCTTAGAAAAATTATGTAATGTTAATGTAAATGAAACTTCTTCAAAAACAGTAGGCTGTGTAATCATATGATTTGGATTTTGCATCACGTAAGATATGATTTCCCCACGTTTACGAATAGACCAAGAACTAATATCTTCACCTTTTAACAAGATTTCCCCATTTTTCATTTTGTTTATGCCTATAAGACTATGAGCTAATGTTGATTTCCCTGCTCCATTATGTCCTAACAGTGCCACAATTTCTCCTTCATATATTGAAAGGTTTACATTTTCTAATACTTTTTGTTTATTAGAGTATGAAAATGATAAATTCTCCACTTTAAGTAATTCCTTGTTTTTAGTATTCCCTTTTAATATGACTTGTTTCTCCATCCACTCTTTTATAACGTTGCTTACCTTTTCTTTTTGAAGGTTTTCCATTGGATATATTACGTCATTATTACTATCAAAATGTAATCGCTTTAATGCTTCGATGTAAATAGGCTCTCTTAAGCCGATACGTGGTAATATATTTGACGCTAAGATTTCTTTTGGTGTTCCTATCGCAATGACTTTACCTTCATCAATTAATATAACTTTGTCTAAATCCAGGTTTAAAATTTCTTCTATTCTATGTTCGATAATAACAATCGTTTTATTATATTGTTCATGTATATCTTTCATAAGTTTTATCGTATGTAAGGCGCTTAGTGGATCTAAATTAGCTAACGGTTCATCGAACAATAATATATCCGCATTTGTTGTTAATAAACCCGCTAGAGAAACTGTTTGCTTTTGACCTCCTGATAATTCATGTGGACTTTGTTTATGAAACGTATGCATCTTCACCTTTCTTAATGAGTCCGAAACAATCTTTTTCATGTCATCTTGCTTTACACATTCATTTTCTAAATAAAAAGCTACATCTTCTTCTACTGTCAGACCAATAAATTGAGCATCTTGATCTTGCAAAATTGTTCCTACCTGTTTACTTTGTTCAAAAATACTTCCTTCCCTCGGATCTTTACCGGCAATTAAAACGTTACCTGTACTATTCCCTTCGTAAGAAAATGGGATTAGCCCATTTATACAATGAGCTAATGTCGACTTTCCTGAGCCACTTCGTCCAGCAATTAGCACTTTTTCCCCAGGGTATATATGAAAGGTAATATCACTTAAAGTAGGCTGCACAGCATGCCCATATTGAAAGGTGAATTGTTCAAACGAAATAATTGGTTGCATGTTAACATCCCTACTTTTCAATTTTTAAATGTGTATGTTTCTTATTGGATTTCGCCAAACCAATTGTAAGTGGCAATCCAAGTACTAAGAAAACGATGACATCGGAAATTGTTGCTCCTAATACTTGTATAACAATTTTGTCAAATGGTTCTCCCATCACAATAATATCGAATGCCCCAGCAAATATAATAGCAATGACAATACCAACTAGCCCAGTAATTGCTAAATAAGAAATATCCCCCTTGTTAAATGACCCGTTTTTCACACTAAAACCAACTCTTTTTTGAATAAGCCCCATTGAAAAACCAATAATACTTGAACTAATAACCCAGCCCCACCAAATACCCCAGCCAGCAATCGTATCTGTTACGGTATGACCGATAAGTCCGATTAACAGTCCTGCCACTGGACCAAATAATGCTCCAAAAACAGTTAATATAGCTAATGCTGGTTTAATAAATGTATTCGGTGCAATAGAAAATCCCCAAAGTCCTAATATCCCGTATAATGCTGCTCCAATACCGATTGCTACTACTAACTTTGTTGATAATTTGTTCATGACAATTCCCCTCTCATATTAGTCAACTTTTATTACTCTATATTTAATTTAAAAATGAATTATGCATCGACACTCCCTTTCTATACAACAAAAAAATGACCTCTTACATAAGAGGTCATTTTCTTTCACATTCAAGAATCCTCTTATCTTTCAAAAAACACATCGTGTCCTCTGCGGAATTAGCACCTTCCTATAAAATTGCATAGGGGTTGCTGAGGTTTCTTAGGGCCGTTCCCTCCACCTCTCTGGATAAGTATTAATTTGTAATTCGTATTATGGCACTAAAGAATGTAAATTTCAACACTTTTCTTACTATTTTTATTTTTTGTTAAATAGATCATTTAAATCATTGTATTCTTATCGGAATTATGAAATAATAAATTCAAAATCGTTTCGGGAGGAATGCATTATGAAAGTTATTGGTTTGATTGGAGGATTAAGTTGGGAATCTACATCATTATACTATAAACATATTAATACACTTACACTCTCTCAATACGATCAAAATGCAAAGTTAGTTTTATATAGTATGGACTTTGGTGAAGTAACTACTTTATTACAAAACCATCAATATGAAGAAGTGAAAAATGAACTAGTTACAGTTGCAAAGAAAGTTGAAAAATCTGGGGCTGAATGTTTATTAATGTGTTCAAATACCGTACATCTATTTGCCGAGGAAGTAGAACAAGCAATATCTATCCCGCTTCTTCACATTGGTGATGTAAGTGCTAAAGAAATGGTAGAACAGAGTATAAAACGTATCGGACTATTAGGAACAAAACAAACGATGGAGCAAGATTTCTATAAATCACGATTAGCGAAATATAACATTGAGACAATTATCCCAAATGAAGAGGAAAGAACCTTTATCCACCATGTCATATTAGATGAATTAAGTAGAGGGATCATTTCAGAAACATCTAAAGAAAAGTTATTACAAATTACAAAATCATTAATTCAAAACGGCGCTGAAGGTATATTATTAGGCTGTACTGAAATACCTTTACTTATCTCCCAAAATGATCTTACTGTTCCCGTTTTTGATACTGCTTTTTTACACGCAAATACTGCTGTGCAATTTGCTGGATAAGAATATACAAGCATAAAGGTGAGAACCTCTATGCTTGTATACAGTTACGACTATTTATCCCGCTATTTATGGGTAGTAAAATCCCTACCGATTAAAGTTTTACTTTATTTAAAAGAGATTTAATAACTGCAATTGCTTCTTTTGAACCACCACATTCTAAAAAGCTATCATTAAGTTTTCTTATACCATGTTTATACTTTTCATTTGAAAGAACATCTGTTACGGCCTCTTTTAAAGTGTGCACATTAACATGTTCTTTCAATAGTCTATGTGCCGCTTCAAGCTCAGTTAATCTTTGCGCTATCATTGGCTGGTCTTTATCATGCGGTATTATTACAAATGGGACATTATAATGAATGGCATCGTGTACGCTATTCATACCGCCATGTGTAATAAAAACATCTGCTTCATTTAATATTTCTGATTGAGGTACATATGGAGCAATTATAAAATTATCTGGTGCTTTCTTAATTTTAGAAATATCATTTCTATCACCAATTGCCATTACAACTATCCCATCAAAATCTGAAAAAGTATCAATACAAGTATTAAAGAATGGTTCGAGTCCTTCAAGCAGTGTTCCCATTGAAATATAAATAACTTTCTTTTCTTTAAGTGATTCCAGTGGAAACTTTATATTTGTTTTACGCTTTGAAATACTCGGTCCAATAAAAATGTTATTTTCTCCGAACGATTCGTTATTAGGTTGGAAATAGCGACTTGTGTATACGAGACAAACATCACCCTTATTATTCATAAATTGAAGATTATTCTTTGGTTTTACTCCAAATTTATGTTCCATCTGATTTAGTAATTTTTCAGAGATTTCCTCTGGTTGGAATGGCATATCTGCATTTGGATGAAAAGGTAATGTCTTCAAAAATTCTGGCGGAATTAAAAATATAGGTGAGGACACTACACCTGGAACTTGTAAATACTCCTTTACTAACTCTCCTGCGCCAAATATATCATAAATTACGAAATCAAAATTTATACTTTCACATAATTGTTTCGTAATTTCTAATATATATAAAGAAGTTTGAACATGCACATGAAAGAAAGCATTTAACCCAGATGAGGTTTCAGCATCAATAGAAATCTCTTTTAATAGATCCGGATGAATATGTACAGTAGCTCCTAAATCTTCAATTCTATCCTTAAAGTTTGCCGTTGTAATATAATGTACGTTATCCCCTCGTTTAGTAAAAGCTTTTACTAAATTTAATGTAGGGTTTACATGTCCCTCTGCTGGAAAATTAACCACTAAAATATTTAGCACTTATTCCTCACTCCTTACATTTCATTGTTTTAATTAAGCATACTGTTATTTGTACAAGTAATCTTCCCCTAATAGTCCTAATATGCTTGCTACATTATATTGATAAATAATTTTCAGTCATCAACATAAAAAAAGCATCTACCTATGTAGATGCCTAACCGTGATAAGGAGTGTTCTGTGAGGTTAGAACAAGCTTTTCTGCTTGTCCTATGCTATTAATATATGATTGATTTTATAAAACGTGAATAGTTAATAGAATTATTTTATCCATTTTATATGATCAAATGGATAAAATACCATTTCTACTTTACCTATTATATTTGACTCATCAATAAGTCCAAGTGTATTCCTACTATCTTTACTATGATTACGATTATCACCTAACACAAATAATTTATGCGTAGGAACTTTTATTTCTCTAAAATTTGAAAAACGATTGGATACTTGTGACATATCTAAATGTATATACGACTCATCACGCTTTTTACCGTTAATAAATACCTCATCCTTTTTTAGTTGTATATTATCCCCCGATAATCCAATAATTCGTTTCACATAGTAAGTAGGCTCGTCTTCTTTTTTTATAATGACAACATCTCCATGATGAAAAGACGATAAACAGACATTTACCTTATTAACAAGTATATAATCTTTTTCATTCAAAGTAGGTTGCATCGAAATTCCTTCTACCATACAAAATAAAAAGGACTTATTAATAAAAATAACCCCTATTATAATTAATATGTAGCTACATATGTTCCTCCAATATTTTAGAATAAACAGCTTCATATATACCTCATTTCTAATCTATCCCCAGATAAAAACGCCTCTAGTTTACAGGAATGCTAGAGACGTTTCGTACATTTTAATTCTCTTTAGAGGCATCTGTTTTTGGCGCTTCACCAGTTAACCGCTTATTTTTCAAATCAAAATAAGCATCTAAAACTTCTTTTCCAATATCGGAGTTAATGCCCGATTTATCATTTTCAACCCACGGTACTACAACAGAAAATGCTACTTCTGGATCATCATATGGCGCATATCCAGCTAATGTTAAGTTATAACATTCTCTACGATCGCCTTTCGCATTTCGCCCAATTGCATTTTCTCCACCATATACAGTTTGTGCGGTCCCTGTTTTACCAGCTGGTTTATATGGTGCTTTTTGGAACGCTCTTACTCCTGTTCCATCTCCTTCTTGAAATACTTTTCTAAATCCTTCTTTTACTTGATTAATATATTCTTGTTTCATATCGATTCTATTTAAAACAACGGGTTCTATTGATTGTACTACTTTACCAACCTCATCTTTTTGAACGGTTTGTTCTCTAATCTCTTGAACAATTTGTGGTTTCATTCGATATCCTCCATTTGCGATAGTCGAAATATATTGTGCAAGCTGAAGTGGTGTATACGTATCATATTGCCCAATAGAATAATCTAATAAGAAACCAGGCTGATTATCTTTTTTTCCAATTTGCCCTGCAGTTTCATTTGGTAAATCAATACCAGTTTGTACACCTAGTCCAAATTGCCTGAAATAATACCTCATTTTATCAAAATATTCTTGTTTAATATCTAGTGAACTATTTTTTACATAATCCACGCCAGCAATTTTTAATGCTATATTAAACATATAAACGTTTGAAGAAACTTGTAACGCTCTTAGATCGTCTATATCACCAAAATTTTTCCAAGACTTCTTTTCCTTAGTTCCTTTAAACTTCATAGGTGCATCATAAAAATGTGTTCCAGGAGTTATTGCATTTGTTTCAAACCCTGTTAACACTGTCGCACCTTTAACCGTTGATCCAAGCTCATATGAACTTGTCAGCGTGCCTAAAGCATAATCTTCTACTTCCATTTTCCCGTCTTTTTCTACAAGCCTTTTCCCAGCCATTGATAATACTTGGCCATTTTTAGGATTCATCATCACTACGAAAGCACGGTCTAACATTGATTCTGATCCTTTATATTGTTTTAATATTTTTTCTATGCTCTCCTCTACTTTTTTTTGCAATTCCATATCTATTGTTAAAGTTAAATTTTTACCGCTTTTTCCTTCCGAAACCGTTTCCGTTCTAATAGTATTTCCTTGTTTATCAGCAATGCTTCTTACTTCTTTTTTTGTACCATGAAGTACATCTTCGTATTGCTGTTCGATATAACTTTTGCCGACCCTATCATTTCGGCTATAATCACGCACTAAATAATAATCTAATCGTTCACGTGGCAATCCTTCATCAGCATTTGAAACGTTACCAAGGACAGAACGGAATAATCCATCATTTACATAGATTCTCTCCCAATCAACTGATGCGTCTACTCCTGGAAGGTTCGCTAAATTTTCACTAATCACCGCATATTCCTGTTCACTAACGTCCTTTTTAATAATTTGAGGTGCCATTTGAAAACCTGAGGTCATTTTACTTTTAATAGCTAACACTTCTATATCTTTAGCCGTTAGTTCTTGAAGATTTTTATCTGTAACGCGTTTCCTTTTTAAATCTTCTATTTTTTTGTCTAGCTCTTTTCCGGTAATATCCTTATCTCGGAACTTATCTATTTCTTTTTTTGATACTAAGTCTTGAGCCAGTTCTGGATTCAATTGCATCCAAAAGTCTTTCTTATCAGTCTCAGTTAACTTATCTATATCTTCTTGTGGCATTTCAATAATATCTGCAAGTTGTCTTGCTGATTTTAATATTTCTTCTTGTTTTACACCTTTCACCTTTGTATATGTAATCGTACGTAAAGACTTATTATCAACTACTGGATTTCCTTCACGATCAAATATTTTCCCACGTGGTACAGAAAGGCCCACGGTTGCATTTTCTCTCTTCTCTAATTCATTTTTATATGTTTCTCCATCAAAAATTTGCACTTTCCCTAACTGAATAATAATGCCAGAGAATAATAAAAATACACAAAGGAATAAAATATTTAACCGGAGAGGTACTACTCTACCACTTTTCTTCTCTTGCTTTTTCACCTTGTCATAATCTCCTCCTTACAATATTTCAAATAATAATCACATTTCTATATTAAAAGTAATGTACAATTTCTATACATTGCTTTGTACAAATATTAATATAATGTTTAAAACTTAATAGAAATTAAAACAAAGGTAAAGAAAAGGTAAAGTTTACTAAATTAAATATAAAAAATACCCAATAACAAAAAGCTTAGTTTTCACTAATCGCTTTGTTATTGGGTATTAATTGATTTAAGAATTACTACTAGTGCGTATTGCTATACATTTGTCGTCACAATTAGAAAGAGATTGTTTACTTAGTACTTTCGGTAAGTAAATAGTTACTGTTGTCCCGACACCAACCTCGCTCATGATACTAATTGTCCCTTGATGACTTTCAATAATTTTATAACTTAACATTAATCCAATACCAGTCCCTTTTTCTTTCGTACTATAAAAAGGTTCACCTAATCTCTTAATTCTTTCTTCAGGTATTCCTATTCCTTCATCTATTACATGAATGATGACACCATCATCATTTATTTCTTTTATGTGAATTGAAATTTCCCCACCATTTGGCATAGCTTCGATTGAATTTTGCAAAATATTAATAAATACTTGTTTCAATTGATTTTCTGAGCATTCAATAATTATATCTTTGTCATCCGTAAATAGTTCAACTTGAATATTTGTCATAATTGCTTTTGTATTCATTAACGATACGACATTTTTAAAAATTTGATAAATATTTTTCTTTTCTGTATTTATCTCATCTGTTTTAGCAATTGCCAGAAATTCTTGCAGGATCGCTTCTATCCTTTCAATTTCAGAGAGCATAAGATCAAAATATTTTTCTTGATCTTCTTTATTAATTTGAAATAACTGTATAAAACCTTTAATTACAGTTAAAGGATTTCTTACTTCATGAGCCACGCCAGCTGCTAATTGACCAATTGCTGCAAGCGTATCTGATTTATTTAGCAATTCTTCTGTCTTTTTTCTCTCTGTAATATCGCGTACAATAATCATAATTTTATCATGTAATAATGGTAAGCACCTAGCCTCAAAGAAATCAATACTTCCATTAAGTGTGAGTGGATATTCTACAATTACATTCGTTCCTTTTTCCTTCACTTGATTAATGGCTTCCTGAAACTGCTGTGCTACTGAAGATGGTAATACTTCGTAAAACTTTTTTCCCATAAAAGCTTCTGCGGGTACGTAAAACTTTGTAGGAGATCCTGCCTTGTAATCTATAATTGTGCCATCATCTTCTGTTAAGAAACATAAATCTGGTAAAGCTTTAAAAATTAATTCCAGTTCAGATGTTTGTTGTTTTAACTGCTCTTCTATCGCTTTTAAATGTGTAATATCTACACCAACAGCCCAATAACTATATCCTGTTACAGGAAACTGTTCTGATATATTCGACCACATTATTGTTTTGATTTCACCATTTTTACATGTTAAGTGCATTTCCCAATCTCTGAAATTTTTTCCACAAGTTAAAAATTTCTTTTGTATTTGATGGCGATAATTATAATCAGGATACAATAATTGCAGTGCATTTGGATTTCCAATTATTTCTTCAGCGGTATAACCTGTTACAATTTCACATTCTCGATTCCACAAAACAAAATCTCCATTATAATCAAGCGCATCGACCATAACAGGCATGTTTTGTAAAATCGTATGTAGTTCCTCCTCTTTCCGAGAAAGCAACGTTGTACTTTTACTTTGAAATACTTTTATTGCGCCATCTAAAATTAAACTTGAGAGCATTTCAAAGTATTTTTGACAACTGAAAATTTCACTTTTTTTGGACCATACAACAAAAGATCCTAAATGTTGATTGTATAAGAAAATGGGGATTTCAATCTTTGGAAGTTTACTCTTTTTTATCTCATTCATTCCGAATGAAAAAACACATTCTTTTTCAGCATCAAGAAGTTGATGTGATATATTAGTTAATTTATAAAATTGTTCTGCCATGGTTTCTATTGTACTCACATCAATAAGTTCCATTAGCCGC
>NZ_JBNLYC010000107.1:0-15532 GCF_050172015.1 Bacillus sp. GMa5/1
ACTTGGTCGCTCATTTGCGACTTCCTTATGTTAACATTTTCATCTTTCAATGTCAACTAAGTTTTTCATTTCGTTTGTCGCTTGCGATGTTATTGTCATCGGCGACTTGTTCTATATTACACCTCTAAGCTCTAATCGTCAATATGTTTTTATAAAAAATATAAAAAGGCTTATTTCTTTTAAAATAAGCCTTTTTATCACATATCATTCTATTCATTTATTATTTTTCTATAATTGGTAACGAAACGATAAATTGAATAATACCATCCCTATATTCCGCTCGAATACTACCACCTTGTAACTCAACAATACTTTTCGCAATCGCTAAACCGAGTCCCGACCCTTCCGTTACTCTACTTCGAGATTGATCCTTCTTATAGAAACGTTCAAACAAATTCGCTAACTCTTCTCTCGTAAACTCTTCACTATGATTCGCAATTACAATTTGTATATCCCTACGCTGCCTTTGAAGAGAAACTTTTATATCTGCATCATCTTTACTATACTTAATCGCATTCATTAGTAAATTATCAAATACACGAACCATCTTTTCCGAATCAATCGATGCATAAGCACGTTCCTCAGGAAACTTCTTAACAAACGTAAGTCCATGTTCTTCCGCCTGCGGTACTAACTCTTCTATTAATTGCTCGAGTAGCTCATTCATACAAACTTCCTGTTTTTCTAATACAACTTGTTCATTTGTTAACTTCGTATACTCAAATAAATCTTCTATTAAATTTTTTAACTGCTCCGACTTTGCAAAAGCAATTCTCGTATACTCATCGTGTTGTTCTTTATTTTCATATTTAGAATCTCGAAGTAATCGTAAGTAGCCCATAATAGAAGTCAGCGGTGTGCGTAAATCGTGAGATACATTCGTAATAAGCTCATTCTTTTGCTTCTCTAATTTACGTTCCTTTTCTATATTATTCATAAGCTCTTCTGCCATATTATTAATATTCTCAGTTAAAGCTGCAATCTCATCTTCACCTTTTTTCTCAATGCGGTACGCTAAGTTGCCTCTTTCTATTTCCTTTACACCTTGTGCCATTGCTTCAATCTGCTTCATCTTTCTCTTTGTTATATAGAAGAAAGAGAAAATGAATACAAGAACACCAATTAAAAACGGGAATGGCCCTTCTTTCGTATCATACATTACCTCTCCCTCTGGAATTCCGCTAACAAACATGTACAAATTCTTTCCTTCAATAGTAATAGGTGAAAAAGATATAAACTCTTTTCTTGTACTTTCAAATACATTTCTACCATCTGTATAATTAATCGCAAATGATGCTGCATTACGAATCGTATTATGCAAATCGATTTGCTCTTCTTGCGCTTGCTTTGTTTTATATAAAACTTTACCACTTTCATCAGTAACCAATATCTTTAAAGCTCTAGACCCTTGCTCTAAATTTTGGTTCTCCATTTCGATCATATTTGATATAGCTTCTAATTTATTTTCATGAACCGAACTATTTGCCGCTCCTTGAGCTTGGTGATTAATTTGTTCCATACCAGCCCGATAATCGATAGTTGCTTGACGATTCGCATTCTCAAAAAATGGCGCAGCTCCCTTCGCTGACAAAACTCCTAATAACGCACAAGCAGCAAAAGTAGTAATCAATTGAATCCTTATACTCTTTCGTACGCTCTTTACTAATTTCTCAATTAATTCTCTTATTTTCCTTATATAAGTAAACGGATTAAATATCTTTTTCAATCTTATACCCCACTCCCCATACTGTTTTTATATATCTAGGTTTCCTTGGATTCTCCTCAATCTTTTCACGCACTTTCCGAATGTGCACCATTACAGTATTATCAGACTGGAAAGATCGTTCGTTCCACACCCTTTCATAAATTTGCTCCGCACTAAACACCATACCTGGATTTCTAGCTAGCAATTCTAAAATTGAAAATTCCCTCGGAGTTAGTTTCACTTCTTCTCCCTCTACAACAACTTTATGGGTCGAGATGTTGATTTTCATCTCCCCAATTTCTAACTCGTCCTCATTTTGGACAGCGAAACCATTCATTTTCATATAACGGCGTAACTGAGATTTAATTCGTGCAATTAACTCTAATGGATTAAAGGGCTTCGTTACGTAATCATCTGCCCCTGTTGTTAATCCTAAAATCTTATCCATATCTTGCGTTTTGGCAGAAAGCATAATAATAGGCATTTCTTTCGCTTCCCTTACCTTCATACACATATGAATACCATCCACTTTCGGCATCATAATATCTAATACGACTAGATGTATTTCATTTTCTTCCAATAGACGTAATCCTTCTTCTCCGTCTCCTGCTTGTAATACTTTATATCCTTCATTCTTTAAATAGATTGTAATTAAATTCCGAATTTCTTTTTCATCATCTACGACAAGTATTGTTTCGTGTGCCACAATATCTCCCCCATCACTTTTTTAATCCCTAACTTCTATTATAGGAAAACTTCTGAAGAAAAACGCTCGGAAATCCTTAAGATTTTCTGAAGACGCAAAAAGGTCTAGACTCCCCTTAAGTCTAGACCTTTAAAAAACCCCTTTTATTTACGAACGTAGATGAAATATAGCACGAATAAAACTCCCATAACATACATAATCGGATGAACCTCTTTACGACGACCACTCACAACCATTGTAATTGGATAGAAGATAAATCCAATGGCAATCCCAGTTGCGATACTATACGTAAGTGGCATAGAGATAATTGTAAAGAATGCTGGTACTGCAATCTCGAATTTCTTCCAATCAATTTCCCCTAAGGAAGAAACCATCAAGATTCCTACAATAATTAAAGCCGGTGCCGTTACAGCTGGCGTTACAACACTTAATAATGGCGAAAAGAATAGTGCCAGTAAGAAGAATCCTGCTGTTACAACTGCTGTAAATCCAGAACGTCCTCCCGCTGCTACCCCTGCAGACGATTCAATGTAAGACGTTGTTGTTGATGTACCCAAGATCGCACCAATTACAGTTGCAATCGCATCTGCAAATAACGCTTTTCCTGCACGTGGTAATTTATTGTTCTTCATTAATCCTGCTTGATTCGCAACCGCTACAAGCGTACCTGCTGTATCAAAGAAATCTATAAAGAAGAACGTTATAATAACAATCCCCATTTGAACTGTGAAAATATCGCCGAAGTGCGTTAACGCCACACCGAACGTTGGTTCTAGACTCGGTATTGCTCCCACTACAGCTTTCGGAGTATCAATTAATCCTGTTGCAACTCCTAAGATCGCTGTAAGAATCATACCGTAGAATACTGCACCATTAACTTTCTTAATCATGAAGATGATCGTAGTAACAACCCCGAAGATTGCTAGTAACGTTGTGCCCTTTGTTAAGTCCCCCAACCCAACAAGAACCGCATCGTTTTTCACGATAATTCCGGCATTTTGGAATCCAAGGAAAGCAATGAATAATCCAATACCTGCTGCTACTGCAAACTTTAACTCCGATGGAATTGCATTAATGATTTTTTCACGAATACCTGAAGCAGTAAGAATAATAAAGATAATACCTGACATTAATGTTCCGGCAATGGCCGTTTGCCACGGAATACCCATCGTTAAGACTGCTGTATAAGCAAAGAACGCGTTAATCCCCATACCTGGCGCTAAAGCAATTGGATACTTCGCGAAAATACCCATAATTAACGAACCGATCGCTGCCGCTAATGCCGTAGCAACGAATACTGCACCTGGATCCATCCCTGTACCTGCTGGTAACCCTTTAACATTTCCAAGCGACAGCGTAGCAGGATTGACAAATAGTACGTAAGCCATAGATAGAAATGTCGTTAACCCTGCTATGAACTCAGTCTTATAATTCGTACCGAGCTCATCAAACTGAAAATAGCGTTTCATCCTATGTTTCCCCCGTTATATGATTACTCGCCGTATTTCACCCTAGCCCTCTTTTATCCCGAGAAATAAAAAAGGCTTCCATTGCATATATACATGGAAGCGTTCTATAAACAAAGACAAGTTTCCCCTCATCTTTATACAAACGCCTCGTAGTCAAGCCATTTACGGTAGCTAGGTAGAAACTTTCGGGCCATATCCCCGATATTATACGACGGCTATAATATTCACTTTTCGTTTGAATTACATAATCATATTAACTCGACGAAGTAGTTTTGTCAATTTAAAAACGAACATTTTCATAAACTTTTATAGTTTCGTTCGTATTAATGCCAAAATAAAAAAGATCCATCTATGCATAAGCAATAGATGGACCTTTTTATAAATACTATTCCCACTCAATAGTTGCTGGTGGCTTACTCGTTACATCATACACGATACGGTTAACGTGTTTTACTTCGTTTACGATACGTACAGAGATTTTCTCTAATACGTCCCAAGGGATACGTGCCCAGTCAGCTGTCATACCGTCGATAGATGTTACTGCACGGATACCTACTGTGTAATCGTAAGTACGCTCGTCACCCATAACACCTACGCTACGCATACCAGGAAGTGCAGTGAAGTATTGCCAGATTTCACGGTCTAAGCCCGCTTTAATAATTTCTTCACGTAAAATCGCATCAGATTCACGAACGATTTCTAATTTCTCTTCTGTAATTTCACCTAATACACGAATACCAAGACCCGGTCCTGGGAATGGTTGACGCCATACGATTTCATCAGGAATTCCTAGTTCAGATCCTAATACACGTACTTCGTCTTTAAATAACGTGTTTAAAGGCTCAATTAATTTGAACTGCATGTCTTCTGGAAGTCCACCAACGTTGTGGTGAGATTTAATTGTTTGTGCAGTTGCTGTACCACTTTCAACGATGTCTGTGTAAAGTGTACCTTGTGCTAAAAAGTCCATACCTTGTAATTTAGACGCTTCATCATCAAATACGTAAATGAATTCGTTACCGATGATTTTACGTTTTTGTTCTGGATCTTCTACACCTTTTAACTTGTTCATGAAGCGTTCTTTTGCATCCACTTTAATAACGTTCATGTGGAAGCCTTCGCTAAATGTTTTCATAACGCCTTCTGCTTCGCCTTTACGCAGTAAGCCGTGGTCAACGAAAATACAAGTTAATTGATCGCCGATTGCTTTATGAATTAATACTGCTACAACAGAAGAGTCTACACCGCCACTAAGTGCGCATAGTACTTTTTTGTCTCCAACAGTTTCACGAATTTTTTCTAATTCTACTTCGATAAAGTTCTCCATGTTCCATCCTTCAGAACAACCACATACGCCGAATACGAAGTTTTTAATTAAATCGTTACCGTGCTCAGAGTGACGTACTTCTGGGTGGAATTGTACACCGTATAAGTTTTTCGCTTCATTGCTCATACCAGCAATTGGGCAAGACTCACTTGTTGCGTCTACTACGAATCCTTCAGGTAAACCAGTTACTAAGTCACCATGGCTCATCCATACAACTTGCTCTTCTGGAAGGTTCGCATATAATTTTGATTCGTTCTCTACTTTAAGAACAGCCTTTCCGTACTCACGGTGATTTGCACGCTCTACTTTACCACCGAAGTGTTGCGTCATAAGCTGCATACCGTAACAAATACCGAAGATTGGTAAACCTAGTTCAAAGATTTTTTCATCACAATGTAATGCACCTTCACCGTATACGCTATTTGGTCCACCAGAGAAAATAATCCCTTTTGGATTCATTGCTTTAATTTCTTCTGCAGTAATTGTATGTGGATGAAGTTCACTGTATACACCGAACTCACGAATTCGACGTGCTATTAACTGATTGTATTGACTTCCAAAATCTAAAACGATAATTGTATCGTGTTGTTTCTTCAAAATAATCACCCCAACGTTAGTTCTCGTATATAAATATTTTCACCAATTTGGCGAAAAGCATTACCAATATAATAAAAAAAGCCAGTCCTCCGCCTCTAGTCTCATAACAAAGAAAAGGCAGGGGTCTGGCTTTATAAAGAAAGATAGTCTCCGCTCTTTATAAATATAAGACACACTGCCTTCATAGTCAGGTTGTTTGCGGTAACCCGGTAGAGACTCTCAAACCATATCATTGAGGATATATGAAGGATCGTTTTATATTATCTTCCTAGATTCTAACAATGAAATATCAATATGGTCAAGAGAGAAAGCGACAAAATTCTACAGAAATTCATTTCCTTTTCTAAAAAACATAAAAAAACATCCATTTCTATATAGAAATGGATGTTTTTTAGGGCAAACGGAATTACATCATTCCGCCCATACCGCCCATGCCCATGCCGCCCATGTCAGGCATTGCTGGTGCATTTGGTTCTGGCTTGTCAGCTACTACAGCTTCAGTTGTTAAGAACATAGCTGCAACAGATGCTGCGTTTTGAAGTGCAGAACGAGTTACTTTAGCTGGATCTACGATACCAGACTCAAGCATGTTAACCCATTCGCCAGTAGCTGCGTTGAAACCAACGCCTACTTTTTCGCCTTTTAGACGCTCTACAACTACAGATCCTTCTAGACCAGCGTTGATTGCGATTTGACGAACTGGCTCTTCTAGTGCGCGAAGTACGATGTTGATACCTGTTGCTTCGTCGCCTTCAGCTACGATAGAAGCTACTTTTGTGTATACGTTCATAAGTGAAGTACCACCACCTGCAACGATACCTTCTTCTACTGCTGCACGAGTTGAGTTAAGTGCATCTTCAATACGAAGTTTGCGTTCTTTCAACTCAGTTTCAGTTGCTGCACCTACTTTAATTACCGCTACGCCACCTGCAAGTTTTGCAAGACGCTCTTGTAATTTTTCACGATCGAATTCAGAAGTTGTTTCTTCTAATTGCGCACGGATTTGACCGATGCGAGCTTCGATTTGTTCTGTGCTTCCTACACCTTCAACTACAGTTGTGTTTTCTTTTGTAACAACAACTTTACCAGCGCGTCCTAAAGATTCAACTGTAGCAGATTTTAAGTCACGACCTAATTCTTCAGTGATTACTTCGCCACCTGTTAAGATCGCGATATCTTCTAGCATTGCTTTACGACGGTCACCAAATCCAGGAGCTTTAACAGCTACTACATTGAATGTACCACGAAGTTTGTTCACTACTAATGTAGCTAACGCTTCGCCTTCTACATCTTCAGCAATGATAAGAAGTGGTTTACCTTGTTGTACCACTTGCTCTAATACTGGTAAGATTTCTTGAATGTTAGAAATCTTTTTGTCAGTGATTAAGATGTATGGGTTATCAAGAACTGCTTCCATTTTGTCAGAATCAGTAATCATGTAAGGAGATGCATATCCACGATCAAATTGCATACCTTCTACTACGTCTAATTCTGTTGTGAAGCCTTTAGATTCTTCTAAAGTAATAACGCCGTCGTTACCAACGCGCTCCATTGCTTCAGCGATTAATTGACCTACTTCTTCGTCAGCAGCAGAAATAGCAGCTACTTGTGCGATAGAAGATTTACCTTCGATTGGTTTAGAAATCGTTTTTAATTCTTCAATTGCAGCAGTAACAGCTTTTTCGATACCTTTACGAAGACCCATTGGGTTCGCACCAGCTGTTACGTTTTTAAGACCTTCACGAATCATAGCTTGCGCTAATACAGTTGCAGTTGTTGTTCCGTCACCAGCTACGTCATTTGTTTTGCTGGCAACTTCTGCTACTAGTTTCGCACCCATGTTTTCGAATGCATCTTCTAATTCGATTTCTTTTGCGATTGTTACACCGTCATTTGTAATAAGTGGTGAACCGAATTTTTTCTCAAGAACAACGTTACGACCTTTTGGTCCAAGCGTTACTTTTACTGCATTTGCAAGAGTGTCGACACCGCGAAGCATCGAACGACGTGCTTCTTCACTAAATTTAATATCTTTTGCCATAATAATTGACCCCCTTGGATTTTTTAAGATTTATATAATTAACCGATAACTGCTAAAATGTCACTTTCACGTAAAATCAAGTAGTCTGTACCTTCATATTTCACTTCAGTACCTGCATATTTTGAGAAGATGATAAGATCACCTGCTGCTACCTCTAAAGCAACACGCTCACCATTCTCAAGCACTCGACCAGTACCTACTGCAACAACTTTACCCTCTTGTGGTTTTTCTTTTGCAGTATCTGGTAATACGATACCACTTGCTGTTTTTTCTTCTGCTTGAACAAGCTCAATTACAACGCGATCACCTAATGGCTTTAGCATGAACAATAACCTCCTCATTTTGTTATGTAAATTTCTTTTATTAGCACTCAAGTCATCCGAGTGCTAACACACTTATAATAATAAATAATCTCAATTTCTTTTGCAAGTAAAAAAATCATAATTTTTTCGCAAATCACTATATAGAATACTGCCTTTACTATATGAATCGTTGTTTCCACTGCTCGTATGTTACAATATGAAAGGACACCCTAAGTTGTTTTCGCTACACACACAACTTTCTCCTGTCTTCTATTATAATTTCAAATAAGGATTTACGAAAAAAACATAATTCAAGTGAGGTTTATATCGTAGGTAGCATATTTACATGTTATCCTAACTTATCTCATACACTATAGTTAGAAAGGATGGTTAAACCATTTGAAGAAACAATACTGGTGGATTATCGTTACATACATTTTAATGCAGTTATCTGGCGTTGTTGGATTGCCACTTCTCCTAAAAACAGGACTCTATGATAATAGAGGATTTACCATTGAGGAAAAAGGACAAATCATAACGGGACACTGGGCAATTATTAGCTTCTTTGTTGCATTATGTATCGTACTTTGGTTACTTAGAACAGATATTCGTGACAGGCATTTAGATCCAAAGCGCTCTTCTGCTCCAGCTACTATTGGATGGATTTTCATCGGGTTCTTCTTAGCTTTCTTTTCACAAATAGTTGCCGGTATGATCGAGATGCAGCTGCTAGGAATTAAACAAGGTTCAGAAAATACAATGAAACTGATGGAGATTGCAAGAACGACCCCTTGGTTCCTTATTGTTGTATCTATAATTGGACCTATCTTAGAAGAAATCGTATTTAGAAAAATTTTATTTGGTGCACTTTATAAGAAGTTTAACTTCTTTATCGCAGCTATCATTAGTTCGCTTGTATTCGCAGCAATTCATTTTGATTTTACTCATTTATTGGTATACACTGCTATGGGGCTCGTATTCGCCTTCTTATATGTGAAGACGAAACGGATTATCGTTCCGATTGCAGCTCATGTTGCGATGAATACATTGGTCGCTATTGGGCAAATTTTTATGAGCAATGAACAAATTCAAGAAATGATTAAAGAAGCTGAAAAAATGCAAGGCTTTATCGGAGGATTTTTTGTATGAGAAACTCACCATTGTTCATGGCTGCACTATACTTCCTTCTTGGATGTATCTTTACACGCTTCGCCATTACGAACGTGACAGATACAATCTGGAATATGTGGACAATACTATTTGCAGTTATGGCAACAATTGATTTTAATTTGGCACTTCGCCTTATATTAATTAAATTCACAAAGAAGAAACAATAATAAAACGCAGAGGTCGCTTCCTCTGCGTTTTATTGTGGATAGTTTTTCAAAAAGTAAACTAATGTTTGTAACTCTACAGCTAAGTCAATATGATGAATTCTAATATTCTCTGATACGTTTAATCGCGCTGGTGTGAAATTCAAAATACCGTGCACGCTCGTTTCAGCTAATCTATCTGCTACAGCTTGTGCTACTGTAGCCGGTACTGTTAATATTGCCACTTGTATATCATTTGATAATCTCTCTTCTAATTCATCTAAATGATATACAGGAATGCCCCCGATTTCTGTTCCAACTTTCTCTTCACTAACATCAAATGCCATTTCAATTTTTGTATTATTGTTTTTCGTGAAATTATAATGTAAGAAAGCGGTCCCTAAATTACCTACTCCAATAAGTGCTACACGTGTTATATCATCTTGATCAAGTGTTTCGCGGAAAAATGATAATAAATAATTTACGTTATATCCATATCCCTTTTTCCCTAACGCTCCAAAATACGAAAAATCTCTTCGTATTGTTGCGGAATCTACTTTTACTGCCTCACTCAATTCGGCCGATGAAACACGCTGCTTACCAGAAAGAGATAAGTTTTGGATAAATCGATAGTATAGAGGCAATCTTTTAGCAGTGGCTTGTGGAATCTTTTGCTGATCCATATGACCTCTCCTCTCTTCCTATCTTTATTCATATACTTTAATCAAATACAGAAGTTTAGCACTCATTAAATTCCTTGTATAATAAAGAGAAGAAGTATTCTCTCTTTATTTTAAACTATACACTATTTTTAGTATGATTGAGAAATATAAACATGGCAAAGTTAAGAAATTATTTGAGGTGAAAACATTGATTTTATTACAAGTAAACGCGCTTTCGAAATTATACGGTGCAGAAACGATTCTTGCAAACATAAAATTGGAAGTACAAACAAAAGATCGTATCGCATTAGTTGGAAGGAATGGAGCAGGCAAATCTACATTATTAAAAATTATCGCTGGTGAATTATCTCATGATGGTGGCGAAATTATAAAACCGAAAGATGTCTCAATCGGATATTTAGCTCAAAATACTGGACTAGAAACGTCTTTAACAATTTGGGATGAAATGCTAACCGTCTTTACCCACTTACAGCAAATGGAGACAAAACTTCGAAGACTTGAGCAAGAAATGGGAAAAGAAGAAAACTTTTCAAACGAAGCTACATATGAAAGATTGTTAGCTGATTATGACCAATTGCAACTCAATTATAAAGATCAAGGTGGATATCAATATGAAGCGGATATTCGCTCCATTTTAAGCGGCCTTGGCTTCCCAGTTGAAACGCACCAGACGACGATCTCTACTTTAAGCGGCGGGCAAAAAACAAGATTAGCTCTCGGGAAATTATTATTAACAAAACCAGACTTACTTATTTTGGATGAGCCTACAAACCATTTAGACATCGAAACATTAACGTGGCTTGAGCAATATTTACAAGGTTATCCTGGCGCAATATTAATCGTTTCACATGACCGTTATTTCTTAGACAAACTCGTTACACAAGTATATGAAATTTCAAATAAAGAAAGCAGACGATTTGTTGGTAACTACAGTAAATATTTAGACTTAAAATCAGCATTATATGAGCAAGAAATGAAACGTTACGAAAAACAACAAGATGAAATCGCAAAACTTGAGGACTTCGTTCAAAAGAATATAGCTCGCGCTTCTACAACGAAACGTGCTCAAAGTCGTCGTAAACAACTAGACAGAATGGAATTATTAACGAGACCATTAGGGGATTCTAAGTCAGCATCATTCCACTTCGATATTGAAAAGCAAAGTGGAAATGATGTTTTACAAGTAAATGATGCAACCATTGGCTATGATGAGAACCCTATAATTGAACATGTAACTATGCGCTTAACTCGCGGAGATAGTGTTGCTTTAGTTGGTCCAAACGGAATTGGGAAATCCACATTGTTAAAGTCTATTGTGAATAAGTTACCACTATTAAATGGTGATGTTTCTTTCGGATCAAATGTATCTGTTGGTTATTATGATCAAGAACAAGCAAACTTAACATCTTCTAAACGGGTTTTAAATGAACTATGGGATGAATATCCACTGCAACCTGAAAAAGAAATCCGTACTATACTCGGGAATTTTTTATTCACAGGAGATGATGTACTGAAACCAGTATCTTCCCTTAGTGGTGGACAAAAAGCTCGATTAGCTCTTGCAAAACTTATGATGCAAAAGTCAAATTTATTAATTCTAGATGAGCCTACGAACCACCTTGATTTAAATAGTAAAGAAATTTTGGAGAATGCTTTAATTGATTATCCAGGGACTCTTCTATTCGTCTCACATGACCGCTACTTTATTAACCGTGTAACAACGACTGTGGTTGAGTTATCAACAGAAGGTGCACAGGAATATTTAGGGGATTACGATTACTACGTTGAAAAGAAAAATGAAATGATTGAACGTGCAGAACTTGAACAGCAAGAAAGTGACATTCCTGTTCAAAAGGTGGTTGCACAAGAGAAATTAAATTATTTAGAAGAAAAAGAGCGTAAAAAACTAGAGCGTCAACGCACTAGAAAAATTGAAGAGCTAGAACAAAGTATATTGGAATTAGAAGAAGAAATTGCTACGTTAGAAGATCAACTTTGCTTACCAGAAATATATGCAGATTATGAAAAAGCTAGTGAAATTACAACTAAAAAGCAAACGCTACAAGAACAACTTGAAACTTGCATGGCAGAATGGGAAGAGCTGCATGTATAAGCATATTTAAATAAGGAAGATGTCTCATAAGTCAGGATTTTTGACTATGCGACATCTTTTTTTCTTTTAATACAGAAACAATTTTTTGAGTATATCAATCGTAACTTAGAATATACCAACGATTTTTCAAATATATCTATTGTAACCCTATATATATTAACAATTCGACACGAAATATCGATTTAACGACAAAGATTGACAATATTAGCATCTTCTATAATAGGGGGATGTTTCAAAATGTTTTTCGGGGATATCTTCTTACTTTTTATTTCCCGAAAAAGAACAAATTCAAAGGTCTGACATCATCCTATTTATCCACAAGTTTATACACATATCCACCTTTATAAAATAAACTTTAAAATAACTTTTCCACATTATCCACAATCAACAAAAAAGTTATCAACATTTTATATACACAATAAAACCCACATTATCAACAGACAATATGGGTTTTATCCACAACCTGTGGTTAATTATGTGCATAACTATGCTTCAATATCTAATCCTGGATTTGCATTTAAGGCTAATGTTGCACGCTTACCTTGTTCATAAGCAATTGTCCCTGCCGCTGCAATCATCGCTGCATTATCTGTGCATAAAGATAGCGGCGGAATAATTAATTCAATGTTTTCTTTTTGTGCAAATTCCTCTTCTAATCGCGCACGAAGTCCTTTATTAGCAGCTACTCCACCAGCAAGAAGTAATTGCTTTACATTATAAGCTTCTGCTGCACGAGCTGCTTTCGTTACAAGTACATCTATTACACTTTCTTGGAAACTTGCCGCTAAATCTTCTGGCGCAATTTCTATACCGCGTTGTTTTGCGTTATGCACAGTGTTGATAACTGCTGATTTCAATCCACTAAAGCTAAAATCATATGAATCCGGTTCTAGCCATGCACGAGGCAAATCAATTGTCGGTTCTCCTTCATGTGCAAGGCGATCAATATGAGGACCACCTGGATATGGCATAGATAACGTACGAGCTACTTTATCATATGCTTCTCCAGCTGCATCGTCTCGTGTTTCACCAATTACTTCGAATGAACCATGTTCTTTCATATAAACAAGTTCTGTATGCCCACCAGATACAACAAGTGATAATAACGGGAATTGAACTTCTTTTACTAAACGGTTCGCATAAATATGACCAGCAATATGATGAACACCGACTAACGGAATATCATGTGCAAACGCTACTGCCTTCGCTGCATTTACTCCAATTAGAAGTGCTCCTACTAAACCGGGACCTTCTGTTACAGCAATTGCATCAATATCATCAAATGTGATGTTTGCTTCCTTTAAAGCTTCTTCTAACACAACTGTAATTTCTTCTACATGATGACGGGATGCAATCTCTGGTACAACGCCGCCAAAACGTTTATGACTTTCAATTTGTGATGCAACGACATTCGCAATAATTTCCGTTCCATTTTTAACAACTGCTACTGCTGTTTCATCACAACTTGTTTCAATACCAAGTATAATCGTATTTTTTTCCATTATATATTCACCCACATTACGAGACCATCTTCCTGATTGTCTGCATAGTATCGTTTACGAATCCCACCATTTTGAAATCCGTATTTTCTGTATAACTGCTTTGCTACTTCATTTGATACACGTACTTCAAGTGTCATTGTTTTTACCCCTAGTTCTTTCGCTTCAGAAATAACTGCTTTCAATAGGGCATCTCCTAACTTTTGACCTCGGTATTCTGGCAAAATAGCTATATTTGTTATATGTGATTCATCAATAACTATCCACAATCCACAATACCCGACTACACGACCATCTTTTTCTAACACAATATAATGTGCATGTTCATTCATCGTTAATTCACGGTGAAAGGCATCTGCAGTCCAAGGAGTTGAAAAAGACGCTTCTTCAATAGCTACAATTTGAGCAATATCATCAAGCTCCATCTTTCTAAATATCATATCCATCTTCTGCAAGCTCCTACTTGTTTTGACTTTCTAACCACTTTGTTTCAGCTTCAGCTAAACGAAGATAGCTTGGAACAAACGTATGCACATCTTGTTCTTCTTTTTGTAATCCTAAGAATGCTAGCTCGCTTGGTCTTGGGTTATTTTTAGTAAATGGAGCGAATACAGCTTGATCACCTAAATGTTCTATAATTGTTTCTTTATGCAATTTAACATCGTTACCGATAAATAAAACAGGCTGTCCTTTATCTTTTAACATTTGCAACCAGTCTACAATAAGAATAATTCGGTCTTCTTCTATTGAAGTTAACTGCTCTCCTTCATATGTATATAACCCAGTATAAATTTGCCCACGTCTTCCATCAAATAAAGGACAAATTAACCCGTTAAAGTTAGCACCGTTTGCAGCTACTACCTCTAAACTTGATACACCTACAATTGGTATTTGAAGTGACCAAGCTAATGTTTTCGCCGCTGTCACGCCTATGCGAACACCTGTATAGGATCCAGGTCCAGCAGCTACAACGATTTTAGTTAATTCCTTCGGTTTTACGCCACACTCTTTTAACAGTTTCTCTACAGCTGGCATAAGACGTACAGAATGGTTTTTTGTTAAATTTGTAATGATTTCCCCAATTACGTTTCCTTCCTCAATAAGGGATACACCCATTACGTAATTTGAAGTATCAATTGCTAGTACTTTCATCTTGTAATAGCTCCTCACATAATCTAATATAGCGATCTCCAATTGGCTCGAGTATAATTTTTCTTGTGTCATCTCCAGCATGGAATAAACTAATTTGTAACTTTTCATTTGGTAAATATGCCTCTATTAAATGAGCCCATTCTACTACCGTAATTCCTTCACCGTAGAAATATTCATCAAAGCCTAAGTCCTCTTCACTTTCTGCTAAGCGATACACGTCCATATGATATAGCGGTAATCTTCCTTTATATTCTTTGATGATATTAAAGGTAGGACTATTTACAACTCTTTTCACTCCAAGACCTTTTGCTAGTCCCTTTGTAAAAGTCGTCTTACCAGCTCCAAGATCTCCTTCTAAAATAATTACGTCTTGTGCCTCTACGAGCTTACCTAGTTTTTCTGATAACCTTTGTGTTTCCTCAGAAGATTTTGTTGTTACTTCATATTTACTCACAGACTTCACCCACTTTACTCACAATGTTCTCTGCTCTTTATTATACAGGTTTTGAATATATAAAAAAGTCCTTAGGAGTTGTCCTAAGGATAGTTTGACTGTCTTTATTAGTTTTTTGTTAAAACAAATAAAAAAATACGAAACAACTTGTTTCGTTCTTTTCTTTATATG
>NZ_JBNLYC010000108.1:0-15362 GCF_050172015.1 Bacillus sp. GMa5/1
AGGGAAATTAAGGAGTAGTAGTTTAAAAACAAAGTTACTTGTGTCATTTGTTATCATTTTAATTCTTCCAAGTATTGTAATTGGTTGGACGTCTTATCAACAGGCGAAGACGAATTTTAATGAAACGATTTTAAACTCGGCGAAAGATAATATAAAAATTTTGGATAATGTAATTAATAAAGAATTGGATAGTAAAAAAGTAGATGCAACTTATTTTACGAAATTATTCACACAATCAAGTTACCAAGCAGATCAAATTCAAAACATACAAAATAAACTAGAAGAATACAATAAACTGCATCCAGAAATGGAAGCAATCTATACAGGATCTAGTAATGGACAGTTCATTCAATCACCAGCTATTCAGATGCCAGATGGATATAATCCTACAGAAAGAGATTGGTATAAAGAGGCCGTGAAGAAAAGTGGAGAGGTAATTGTAACTGCTCCATATAAGTCAAAAACGACAGGGAATATTGTTATTACACTAGCAAAACAAAACGAGGATAAAAGTGGAGTTCTTGGGATTGACTTAATCATTAATAATATTGTTACTACTTCCAAGATGGTTAATATCGGTAAGGAAGGATATGTAGCGATATTTGATCAAGATAAAAATGTAGTAGCGCACCCGAAAATGAAGCCAGGAGAGAAATTAGAAGAGAAACTTAGTAAAGAATTGTATAAACAGGAAGCTGGAGATTTTTATTATTCATTAGATGGTGAAGATCGCAATATCACTTTTAAAACGAATAAGAAAACTGGATGGAAAATAGCAGGAATTATGCCTTCAAAAGAAATTATCGAAGCAGCTAACCCTATTTTCTATAAAACAATAACTGTTATTGGTATTTCATTAGTAATTGGTGGGATTTTAATTTACTTCATAATTGCTTCTATTATTAGTCCGTTAAAACAACTTGTTATATCATCGAAAAAGATTAGTGAAGGCGATTTAACAGAGTCAATTACAGTTCATTCTAAAGATGAAATTGGGCAGCTAGGAGAAAGTTTTAACGAGATGGCTGCATCGTTACAAAGTGTCATTTCCAATATAAACACTTCAGCAAGTCATGTAGCGGCATCTTCAGAAGAATTAACAGCTAGTATGAAGCAGACAAGCGAAGCAACGGAACAAATTACACAGGCGATAGAGCAAGTATCAAGTGGTGCAGAAATACAAACGAAAGAAGTTGAAGAAGGAGCAACATTGTTAGAAGAAGTTACAGAAGGAATTCAGCGTGTTGCAGATAGTTCTTCATTAGTATCTACAGCCTCTATGTATACGAAGAAAAAAGCTGAAAATGGTGGGAAGTTAGTTGAACAAACTGTGAATCAAATGCAATTAATTCATGAGTCTGTTTCGCAGTCAGACAAAATCATTGGTTTGTTAGACGATAAGTCGAAACAAATTGGAGCAATCCTTGAAGTGATTCAACATATTGCTGAACAGACAAATTTATTAGCGTTAAATGCGGCAATTGAGGCTGCGAGAGCTGGAGAGCAAGGAAGAGGATTTGCAATTGTAGCAGATGAAGTGCGAAAGCTAGCAGAACAATCAGGACAGTCTTCTACGGAAATTGGGAAACTAGTGAAAGAGATTCAATTTGATATAAAAGAAACAGTAAGCTCTATGAATCAAGTTGGAGTAGAAGTACAATCAGGACTTGTAGTTGCAAATGAAACGAAGCAAAGCTTTGCTGAAATATTGAAATCTACGGATGATACAGTTGTACAAATTGATAACATGGTAGATGTAGCAAAACAAATGACGGTAGATGCAAAACAAGTAAGTGCATCTATTAATGAAATTGCAGCTACAATTGAAGAAAATGCAGCAAGCGTTCAAAATATTGCTGGTTCCTCTGAGGAACAATTAGCTTCAGTAGATGAAATAAATGCAGCAGCAGTCCATTTATCACAAATGGCAGAAGAATTACAAGAGATGATTAGTAAGTTTAAAGTGTAATAACGAATGTTAAGAAACGAGGTAGTAATTTTACTTCGTTTCTTTTTTTATGAAGAGAAAAAGAAAGAAATATAGAGTAACCGTGTTATGATTAAGTATAATTAAAGAGACTGTATATTCTTTAAATTCTATCTTTAATCATGTTAGGGGAATGGTTTTGAAATTAAAAAAATTAAAACTCCAACCGAGAATTACATTAACTATTAGTACACTTATTTTAGTTGTACTTATGCTAACGAGTTATTTATTTTATTACATATTATCTGAAACGGTAGAAGAGCAAATTGGCAAAAGGGCTTTGCATGTTGCGAAAACAGTTGCTGCTATACCTGAAATAAAGGAAGCTTTTCAAAAAGAAAACCCAGCTTCTATTATTCAGCCGATTGCAGAAAGAATTCGAATGGATACAGAGGCTGACTTCATTGTAGTTGGAAATAAAGAGGGGATTCGATATGCACATCCTGAGCGAGATAAAATAGGAGAAGCGATGATTGGTGGAGATAACAAAGGCGTTTTATTAGAAGGAAAATCATATGTTTCGAAAGCAACTGGATCATTAGGCCCTTCATTACGCGGAAAAGTTCCAATCCGTAATCAGGAAAATGAAATCATTGGTGTGGTGTCTGTTGGATTTTCAATGGATGATATTCATGGAGCGGTAGAGGTGTATGGAAAGCGTGTATTTTGGATTACAATAATAGGCCTATTAATTGGAGTAATCGGCTCTATATATTTAGCGGCAAGTATAAAAAGAATGATGTTCGGTATGGAACCAGAAGAAATTTCATCTTTATATGAAGAGCATAGTACAGTGATTCAATCTGTACGTGAAGGGATTATTGTAATCGATAAAAATGGCATGATTAGTTTAGTCAATCAAGCAGCTTATGATATTCTTTCGCTAGATAAACAACAAAATATTATTGGGGAATTTATTTTAAATGTAATTCCTAATTCAACGATACTAGATGTACTTCAAACTGGTGAAGAACAGTTTGATCGCCAATTAAATATAAAAGGACAGGCTGTTATTGCGAACCGTCTACCTATTAAAGTAAAGAATAAAGTAACTGGCGTTGTATCGAGCTTACGTTTGAAATCTGAAATGGATCAGTTAACAGCAGAATTATCTCAGACGAAGCAATATACAGAGGCATTACGAGCGCAAGCGCACGAATATAACAATTTATTGTATACGCTTTCAGGTCTTATCCAATTAGAATCATACGAAGATGCTTTAGAGCTTATTCATAAGGAAACAGCGGTATATCAAGATTTTGTTCAATTTATTATGAAGCGGATTCAAAATCCATGGCTAGGTGGAATTTTAATTGGATTTTATAATAGAGCACGAGAGTTGAAGATTGATTTTATGCTAGATAGAGAAAGTGGTTTACACAAATTAAGTCCACATATTGAGAGTAATTATGTCGTTTCTATTTTAGGAAATTTAATTACGAATGCATTTGAAGCAATTGAAAAAAATGAAGAGAATGATAAGAGAGTAAGGATGTTTGTAACTGATATTGGAGAAGAAATATTAATTGAAGTGGAAGATTCAGGGCAAGGGATTCATGATGAAATAATTACTAGTATATTCTATAAAGGCTTTTCGACGAAAGAAGGAGGAGAGCGAGGATATGGATTAGCAAAAGTGAAAGAGTTAGTAGAAGATTTAAATGGAAGTATTGCAATCGAAAAAGGGGATTTAGGTGGTGCGTTATTTATTATTGCACTACCGAAAGAGAGAGGCGAATAGTAATGGGTGAGGAGATTGAAGTATTAATTGTAGAAGATGATATTCGGATTGCTGACATTCATCGTCGTTTTACTGAAAAAATTGAGGGATTTAAAGTAATTGGAACGGCAACGACTGGAGAACAAGCGAAAGAATGGCTAGAGCTTGTGAAGCCACAGCTTGTGTTATTAGATGTGTACTTACCTGATATGCAAGGAACGGAACTTGTCACATATATTAGGCATCATTTGCACGATACAGATATTATTATGATTACAGCGGCATCGGAAACAGATGTAGTGAGGCACGCCCTGCGGGGCGGAGTAACAGATTATATTGTAAAGCCACTAATGTTTGATCGATTTAAGGCGAGTTTGGAAAGTTATCAAAAAAAGATTGTGCAGCTGAAGAAAAATAATCAATTATCTACAGAACAAATAGAACATTTATGGTCTCAAAGAGGCGTAAAGGGAAATGAAATGGAATATGCCCCGAAAGGGATAGACCCCTTAACTTTAGCAAAAATAAAAAAACATATGTTAACAGTTAATGAAGAAGGCATTACAGCAGAGGTACTAAGTTCAATGGTAGGCGTAAGTCGATCAACTGCAAGGCGCTATTTAGAGTATTTAATATCTGGGAAGAAAGTCCACGCAGAGCTAATATATGGGAGTGTGGGGAGACCGGAGAGACGGTATTTTCTTGTTTCTTCATAATAAAAAACAGTAGAGGATTTATTTCTTCTACTGTTTTTTGCGTCTTATATTGGAATAATCCCAATTACAATGCCAGTAATCAACATCACCATTGTCGTTCCAACTGCCCACAATAAAGTAAAACGTTGATGTTCACCAAAATCAACTTTTGCCATCCCAACTAATAAATAAGTGGATGCAACAAGAGGACTTAATAAGTGAACGGGTTGCCCAAGTAAGGAAGCACGTCCCATTTCAGCTGCACTAATTCCGTAAGTAGCAGCAGCCTTAGTTAAAATAGGTAATACCCCAAAGTAAAATGCATCATTGGACATGAAAAATGTGAATGGCATACTAAGAAGAGCTGTAATAATTGGCAATTGTGGTCCAAGTGCATCTGGTATAAGAGTTACTACACTGTTAGCCATGGCATCTACCATTTTTGTTCCAGATAAAATACCAGTGAAAATACCGGCAGCAAATACGAGAGAAACAACTGCTAATACATTCCCTGCATGAGAAGCAATACGTTCTTTCTGTTGTTCTAAGTTTGGATAGTTAATCATAACAGCAATAGCAAAAGCGACTGTAAATAAAACAGGTAACGGCATAACTTCTAGTATGAGACAGACAAGTAATGTAGCGGTTAATAAAAAGTTAATCCATAGAAGTTTAGGACGTTTATGTACTGCGGCTTCGACAGTTGCAGCTTGCTCATCCATTGTTTGCATTTGTTTTAAATACTGTACATCCATAATTCCTAAACGTTTTCTTTCTTTTTTTCCAAGATAGTAAGCAACGAAAACAACCCAAATTGCACCAGCAATCATTCCTGGAATAAGAGGTGTAAATAATTCAGAAGCCTCAAGTCCAAGTGCGCTCATAACACGAGCTGTGGGTCCACCCCAAGGTGTAAGATTTGTTACCCCCGCCCCTAACATAACAACTCCAGCTAATATGAGGGGGTTCATTCCAAGGCGCTTATATAGTGGATACATTGCGGAAACTGTAATCATGTATGTTGTTGTACCGTCACCATCTAGAGAAACGATAATAGTCAATATAGCCGTTCCGACAACGATTTTTAAAGGATCTCCTTTTACAAATTTTAAAATCTTACTAATGACAGGATCGAATAAACCGCTATCAATCATAATCCCAAAATATAAAATAGCGAACATAAGCATAATACCAGTAGGTGCTAATTTTTGAATTCCCTCTAACATCATAGGCCCCATATTGGCATAGAATCCGCCAATTAATGCAAAAACACTCGGAATTAATATTAATGCTACTAGCGCTGACATACGTTTCGTCATAATTAAAAACATAAAGACAAATACCATCGCAAATCCAAGTAGTGCTAACATGTAATTTCCCCCTCAAAAGAATGATTGCGCTTTCAAAATAGAATAAAAATTCAGAAAAAGGTTTTTTATTTATAATAAAAGCATCTATTCAAATGGTAAATAATTTGAAAAATAACATCATTAGAAGCATAATTTTTATTTTGTTCATTTTGTTCATGGTAGTTAATTTGAATTTTTAAAAAGTAAGCTGCTCCTCGTAAGAATGGTAGAATAAGATGAAAATAGTGAAGTGTGAAATAGGGAGTAGATGTTATATGAAAACGAGAATTGAAGAGATTTATAGCTCTTATGAAGGAAAAGTAGAGGAGATTTTTATTAATGAATCTTCTTACGTATATGAATGGGAGAAATTACTGATGATCCGAAAAAATGACGGTGAGCTTAAAAAAATTGCAGTCGGGATTAGTGGAAATATAAGATTGGTAAATGTAGAAGTTGGACAGGAAATTAGTGAGGATACATTATTAGTTAAATTAGAAGATGATTTATTAATTACAGGTTGTGAGTGATGAGAGATGTGTAGAAATAACTACACATCTTTTTTTGTTTCCTATATTACAAAAAGCACATTGTTTTTTCACAAATCTCACACAACCTTTTGGTATTCTTTTCGTGGAGTATACGGTTTCTAGGGAGGAATATTGATGAAAGTAAAATATGTCGTACTTGCTATATGTTTATGTTTCGTATTTACGGTAGTCGGGTGTGGGAAAAAGGAAACAGCAGCTGTTGCCATTGATGAGAAACATGATAAATGTGATATTTGTCAAATTGGGGTAACAGATAATCAATTTGCAACAGAAATTATTTTAGAAAATGGAAAAGCGTTAAAGTTTGATGATATCGGTTGTATGTATAAATGGATGGAGATCAACTCAGGTGAAAAGACGAAAGAGAAATTTGTTCGAGATTATGATTCGAAAGATTGGATTTCGTTAGAAGACGCTACTTACGTATATGATAAAACAATAACGACACCGATGGCTTATAATGTCATTTCATTTAAAAATAAAAAAGATGCAGAGAGCTTTGTATCTAACTATAAGGGGAAAGTTCTTTCATATAAAGAGCTAGCAGAGCATAAATGGGAAATGAATAAAGAGATGATGGGGAAACCGAAAGCAGGAAATCATGGTGGACATCATTAATGATAGAAAAAGACAACTATATAGTTGTCTTTTTCTATTATTACTCAGGTGCAAATATAGAAAAGGTGTAAAATTTTTAGAAGAACGGTTACAATGGAATATAGTAACCTAAAGCAATCATTTATCCCGCATTAACGGGCAATAAGATCCCCACCTCAAAATTTAGTGAAAGCAAAGAAGTTAGGTGGAGTCGGGCTGCCCGTAAAAGCCCGATTGGTGTGGGCTAATAATTAGTGGTGGATGAACAAAACCCCCACTAATTAAAGTTTCACTTTATGTACTTTTTAGAAATGTATACAAATGCGGTAAAAACGTGCTAAACTAATTGCTTCATAATGTTAATGATGGGGCCATCAGGCGTATCATTTCAATAGGTTGAGAAACATAGTATAAGCTTAAGATAATCCGATTAAAGAAGGAATATAAAGGGCTTATGGATAAATGTACTCAAGAAGAGTTATTGTATGTGATGGAGGAATGGTTAAGAAAACATTATCTTTCATAGGAGCTGTAGTTGTGAGAAAACAAAAAATTTTATTATGTATTTTATTAGGACTTTTAATGACGGTAGTGGCTTGCGATAAGCAAGAAGAACCAGAATCGAAACCGGTTCATGTGAAAAATGAAAAGAAAAAAGAGAAGCATAAAGAACAGGAAGAATCTAAAGAAGAGAAAAGTATAAATTTAATGGACAAACAGTTGTTACTTTCAGCTACCCTTGGAGACACAGAGACAGCTATGAAGTTGATTCAGGATGGAGCGAATATAAACGTAGAAGGTGACAACGGAGAAACGCCTGTCCTTGCAGCGACGTACCAAAATCATGTAGAGACAGTTAAAGCATTAATTGGTGCAGGTGCTAATATTGAAATTAAAGATGAGAAAAAAAGTAATCCACTTCTTTATGCAAGTAGAGAAGGATATACGGATATTGTAAAAGTATTAATTAATGCAGGAGTTAATACGAAAGAAACGACTAGGTCAGGTGGGACAGCACTTATTTCTGCATCTGAGCGTGGCCATGTAGAGGTTGTTAAAGAATTATTAGAGCATACAGATATTGATGTGAATTATAAAAATGAACGTGGTGGAACAGCGTTATTAGAAGCAATTGTATTAGGAAATGGTAGTGAAAACCATAAGAAAGTAATTCAATTGCTTATTGATCACGGTGCAGATGTAAACATGGCTAACAAGGAACATCTGACGCCACTGCAATACGCTGAAAAAAGAGGTTTTAAAGATATTGTAAATATGTTGAGGGTAGCTGGAGCGAATGAAGTAGTACAGCCACAACAACCAGTAGAGTAAAAAACGGAAAAATAATCCCATTTAGATAGACAGAATGAAGAAATCAGTTAGTATGATGGATTCAGTAATGTGTATTTGAATGGGATTTTTATTTTGAACATGAAAAATAGATTATGAATGGATGGTATATGGAGTAAATAAGGAGGATAAAAATGAGGCTCTCAAAACTTGATTTAATAGTAATTCAGGCAGAGGTTTTATTTGTTCATAATCAAGTAGGAAAAATGAAATATGTAAATGAACAAGGAAATCCGAAAGCACCACGTTTTTTTCTTGGCAGAACTCGTGAAGGGAGTATAACGAGATATCATTGTAATGTGGACGATGAAACGGTAAGTAAGATTGAGAAGTTAATTCGAGAACCTTCAAAGCATATAGAGATAGCAAAGATTATTAATATATTAAATGAAGAAAGAACAGTGGAAAATAGTTGGATGGGTCCTGCTTTCATGTTTCATAGTAATTTACATAAGCCGACTAGAACAATACAAATAACTGAGAAGAATAGAGAGCTTTTGCGAGAAAATTTTCCTAATCTAATAGAACAGATGGAATGGAGGAAACCTTATTTTGCAATTGTAAAAAATGAAAAGGTAGTTTCCGTTTGTTGCAGTGCCAGAAGTACGCCCGTAGCTGCTGAGGCAAGTGTGGAAACTTTAGCGGAATTTCAAGGGAATGGATATGGTACTGATGTTGTTACAGCCTGGGCCTTATCAATACAAGAGGAAAAGCGCATTCCACTTTATAGTACTGCTTGGGATAACTTTGCTTCGCAAGCAGTGGCAAGCAAACTAAAACTTATTAACTATGGAATGAATTTACATATTGATTGAATTTTAAGTATTGTTTCGTTCTATTCGTTTGCATTCGAATATATGGATTAATGTAAAAGGTGATATGGTGAATATTAACATTCGGTTAACACCTAATTAACAATCTATCAAAACTGACTTAATAAATGCGTAATATAGTAAAGGTAACAAAATAAATAGGGTAGAGAACATTTGAGAACACCCACTTACATATAATGTGCCACTTTCTTAGGTGTGCTCTATTCCCTAGAGTTCAAATAAGGAGAAAGGCGTTCTATGTAAGTAGGTGTTTTTAGTTTGGATAAAAATAGAACAGTTAGGTGGAAAAAATGTTTAAAGAACCTTATATTGCGATGATAAAGGATTGGAAAGGATACAAAGCATACAAAAAATTGCCGAAAACAGTTTTTCTTATGACTGGTTCAATGCTGGAATTACCAGAGCGTGTATATGAATTGCAGAAACATGGACATGATGTATTTCTTCATTGTGATTTTATACAAGGCTTAAATACGAATACAGAGGAAGCGCTTTTGTATATTCAAGATGTTATCGGGGCACAAGGTATTATTTCAACAAAGGGTTCAACAATTCGAAATGCTAATAAAATTGGATTGAAAACAATTCAACGTATTTTTATTGTAGATACTTTATCCCTTACTAAATCAATTGAAAATTGTAAAACGACTAAACCAAATGCAGTAGAGATTATGCCGGGGATTATGCCTTCTATAATTAAACAGCTAGTAGAGGAAATAGAGTTTCCTATTATTGCAGGTGGGCTGATTCAAACGCGAGAAGATGCGGAAATTGCAATTCATGCAGGAGCAAGTGCGATTTCAACAAGTCATTATGAAGTATGGATACAAGAAGAAAAAAGGAGTGCAACCTTGTGATTGAATTGAAAAATGTTTCAAAGGTATATAAAAATGCAGAAGAGACAGCGGTTAAAGGCGTATCGGTTCATATTAAGAAGGGTGAATTTTTTGTTTTAGTTGGACCTTCGGGATGCGGGAAAAGCACATTATTACGAATGATCGCTGGCTTAGAAGAGATTTCTTCAGGAGATTTAATTATTAATGAACGTGTTGCAAATGATCTAGAGCCGAAAGACCGTAATCTATCAATGGTATTTCAAAATTATGCATTATATCCACACTTATCTGTAGAAGAAAATATTTTATTTGGACTTAAGGTAAGAAAAGTACAAAAAGAAGAGCGACAAAAGCGATTAATGGAAGCTATTGAAATGGTAGGACTGAAAGAGTATGTGAAAATGAAACCAGGCCAATTATCAGGCGGACAAAGACAGCGTGTTGCACTTGCCAGGGCAATTGTGAGTCAAGCGCCAATCTGTTTAATGGATGAACCACTTTCGAATTTGGATGCGAAATTACGTGCGCAAATGAGAATTGAAATTAGAGAAATTCAGCAGCGATTAGGAATTACGATGATTTACGTTACCCACGATCAAATAGAAGCGATGACTATGGGAGATCGTATCATGGTTTTAAATAAAGGAAGTATACAGCAAGTTGGAACACCACTTGACATATATAACGAACCAGCAAACGAATTTGTTGCAAACTTTATAGGTTCTCCTTCTATGAATATAAATGATGGGGAAGTAAATAAAGAAAAAGGTGTATTACATATAGGGCAATTGCAAATTCCATTATCTATTAGACAGTTAAAGCAATTACCAGAAGGAACAATTCGCATAGGCATGCGCCCTGAGCATATTGTACTGTCTGAGGAGGGACAAGAAGTGACGTTGCAATCTGTAGAAGTATTAGGGAATGAGTCTATATTGAACTTTGCGGTAAATGGAACAACTTGGAGTGCGAAAGTCATCGGACAGTTACTCTTGAACAAAGGTGACAAAGTAAAATTATTATTCTCGCAAGAAAAGTTATGCTTCTTTAATGAAAACACGAATGAACGCTTAAAAGTGGTAGCTGAAGAAGAGTTGAAAGTGGTGGCGAAATAATGATCGAAGTAAGTAAGTTACCAGTTCAAACAAAGGTGTCAAAAAAGAAAAAATTATGGGGGAGAACGAAAGATTTAAGAATAGGATTATTGTTTTTGGCGCCATCTATTTTGTTATTTTCGATTTTTTTGTTCTATCCATTGTTTAGGACAATTTACTATAGCTTTTATTTAACCGATATACATGGGGAAGCTAATCTTTTCGTTGGCTTAGAAAATTATCAATACTTATTCTCTGATCCAGCCTTCTACAAAAGTATAAAATCAACTTTATTATTTGTTTTATATACAGTGCCTACGAGTATTATATTTGCTTTGTTTCTTGCATTGATTGCAAATGGAAAAGTAAGAGGTATTGGGTTATTCCGAGTTCTGTTTTCTTCGACGATGGGAATATCAGTAGCTGCTAGTGCAGTGATTTGGCTATTTTTATTTCATCCAAGTGTAGGATTATTTAATAATATATTAGCTTCTATGAACCTTCCTGCAATCGCATGGTTAACGAGTCCGGACTGGGCACTATTCTCTGTATCAGTTACAACAGTTTGGGTGAATACAGGTTTTGCATTTTTAGTTATATTAGGTGGTTTACAAAATATCGATACGTCGTTATATGAGAGTGCATCTATAGATGGTGCTAGTTATTTATATAAACTTCGCCGTGTTACATTACCGATGCTATCACCAACTTTATTCTTTATTGTAACAGTAACATTAATTAGTGCGTTCCAAAGCTTTGGACAAATTGATATTTTAACGCACGGTGGACCAAATGATGCAACGAATTTGATTGTGTACTCGATTTACAAAGAGGCGTTTGTGAATCATCAATTTGGAACAGCAAGTGCACAAGCAATGGTATTATTTGTTTTCATTTTCCTTGCTACATTACTTCAATTTAAGTTTGCTGAGAGAAAGGTGCATTATAAATGATTGTTAAACAGTGGAAACAAAATTTCCTATTATACATGCTGCTCATTATTAGTGCAGTAATGGTATTTTTTCCTGTACTGTATGCATTTTTAATAAGTTTTATGACACCAGACGATGTTCAAATGAGAAGGTTATTTCCGACCCAGTTTACTTTTGATAATTTCATTAATATTTTTCAAAAAGTACCACTTTTTACATACTTATATAACAGTTTAATTGTATCGACAGTCGTTATGATTGGACAACTTATCGTATCAAGTTTAGCAGCTTATGCTTTTGTTTTTCTTCAGTTTAAAGGGAGAAACTTAATTTTCTTCCTGTTTATTTCAACGATGCTTATTCCGTGGGAAGCAACGATGGTGCCTAACTTTTTAACGATTCAAAACTTTGGTTGGATCAATAGTTTCGCCGGGATGACAGTGCCGTTTTTTGCAACAGCTTTCGGTATTTTCTTGTTACGTCAACATTTTATGACACTTCCGAATGAACTGAAAGAAGCTGCGTTTATTGAAGGGATTGGAAATATAAGATTTTTATTCAGCGTTGTAATTCCGTATTGTAAAACGAGTTTTATTACGCTTGGAGTATATAGCTTTTTAACAACATGGAATATGTATTTATGGCCACTTTTAGTGACCACTGATGAAAAAGTAAGAACAGTGCAAATCGGTGTGAAGCAGCTTCAGTCTCAAGAAGTTGCAACTGATTGGGGAAGCGTAATGGCCGGTGTTACGGTTATCGTTATTCCAACATTGATTTTACTATTTTTAGGGCAAAAGCAATTACAACAAGGATTAACAAAAGGTGCAATTAAATAATTAAGAGAAGGTGAGATTTAAATGAATCTAGTAAAAAAAGGTGCTGCTCTATTAATGGTAGCAACAATGGCATTATCTAGTGTCGCTTGTTCAAATAGTAAAACAGAGGGAAAACCTGAAGCACAGGCAAAAGTAGCACCAGTTGAAAAAAATGGTGATAAAACAGTAATTCGCTTCTGGCATGCGATGGGTGGAAAAACACAAGGAGTACTAGATGGTCTTGTTGCAGACTATAATAAGTCGCAAAATAAATATGAGATAAAGGCAGAGTTCCAAGGAACATATGAAGAGTCTTTAACGAAATTTAGAACGATGTCTGCAACGAAAGAAGCGCCAGCTCTTGTTCAATCGAGTGAAATTACAACGAAATATATGGTTGATAGTAAAAAAATCACACCAATTGATAGCTGGATAAAAAAAGATAAGTACGATACGTCAAAATTAGAAAAAGCAATTACAAATTATTATTCAGTTGATGGAAAAATGTATTCTATGCCATTTAATTCATCTACACCAGTATTAATTTATAATAAAGATGCTTTCGCAAAGGCGGGCTTAGATCCAGAGAAAGCTCCGAAAACATATGCGGAATTACAAGAAGCAGCGAAAAAGTTAACGATTAAAGAAGGCGGAAATGTAAAACAATATGGATTCTCCATGCTTAACTACGGTTGGTTCTTTGAAGAATTGTTAGCGACACAAGGTGCTTTATATGTAGATAACGAAAACGGTCGTAAGGATGCTGCAAAGAAGGCGGTATTTAACGGTAAAGAAGGACAGAAAGTATTTGGAATGTTAGATGATTTAAATAAAGCTGGCGCACTTGGAAAGTATGGAGCAAGTTGGGATGATATTCGTGCCGCGTTCCAGTCTGGACAAGTTGCTATGTATTTAGATTCTTCAGCAGGTGTTCGTGATTTAATTGATGCATCTAAGTTTAATGTAGGTGTTTCATATATTCCGTATCCAGAGGATTCGAAACAAAATGGTGTTGTTATTGGTGGAGCATCATTATGGATGACGAATATGGTTTCAGAAGAAACGCAACAAGGTGCTTGGGACTTTATGAAATATTTAACGAAGCCAGACGTACAAGCAAAATGGCATACTGCAACAGGTTATTTCTCAATTAATCCAGATGCATATAATGAGCCATTAGTAAAAGAGCAATATGAAAAATATCCACAGTTGAAAGTAACAGTAGATCAACTGCAAGCGACGAAGCAATCTCCAGCAACACAAGGGGCTTTAATTAGTGTATTCCCAGAATCACGAGATGCAGTTGTAAAAGCATTAGAAGCGATGTATGACGGGAAGAATAGTAAAGAAGCGTTAGATGAAGCTGCCAAAGCAACAGATAGAGCAATTAGCATTTCAGCTCGTACGAGTCAAAAATAAGAGAAAGCCGTATCCTTAAAAGGGATACGGCTTTCTTTATAGGGAGATAAGGGATCAAAGAAATGATGAAGTCTTATCTCTTTTATATGAGTAAAGGGTCTAGAGTGAATGTTGTCCTTTTCATTATTTATTTAACTCCATTGCGACTTGTTTACCATTTACGAAAACCTCTACTACCGCTACTACAACTTCCATTACTTTTTTCATCTCTCATCTCTCCTTGTTTTTTGTTTCATTTCTTACTTTCAGTATAAGGAAATACAGTAATTACAACTATCGAATTGGATGACAAGAGACTTACATTGTTGTAAGGATAATAGTTTAGTTTGTAATAAAGTGAAACTGTAATCAGTTGGGGGGGCGTACTGCCCGTTAATGCGGGATAAATTTGATTTAAGATTAAGATTCGGAAGTTTCTGTTGTTTTGAACTATAATTAGAAAGAGGGGGATAATATGAAAAGAATTCTTGTTATTAGTGATATTCATGGAGAGATAGAAAAGTTCGAACAGTTATTGGAAGAAGCACAATATGATGCGAAACAGGATCAATTAATCTTACTGGGAGATTATGTAGATCGTGGTCCAAATGCGCGTGCTGTAATTGAAAAGGTAAGAGAATTGAAAGAAGAGGGAGCACTCATTTTAAAGGGAAATCATGAAGATATGATGATTAAGGCGTTAACGACAAATGAGGAACGTTCATGGAACCATTGGGTAAAAAGAAATGGTGGAGATAAGACATTATATAGCTATGGATTTGTAGAAGAGGATATTGCGGTTAATGAGAAAGACTTCCAAAAACCGATTTTACACTCTCGTGTATTAGAGGAACATATAAAGTTTATTCAAGAATTAGATCATTACATTGAAACAGAAGAGTATATATTTGTACATGCTGGGGTTGAACCGATGAAACGAGTTTCTGAATCTGAACCATATACGTTAATGTGGATCCGTAATGAATTTCATAATGGATATAGCGGTGAAAAGGTTGTTGTATTTGGGCATACGGAAACAAAAACGCTTCATGGTAGTGAGGAGTGCGGAGTGTATTTTGGTAGTAATCGTATTATTGGAATTGATGGCGGGGCTGTGTACGGTGGTCAGCTAAATTGTTTGGAATTGCCGAGTAAAAAGGTATATGTAATAAAAAATTGAAAGAGATAAGAGGAATCTTATT